>NZ_MELG01000104.1:78255-80316 GCF_001767535.1 Acinetobacter sp. GWC1_38_13
TATTTGATGTTTTAACTCATCAAAATACTGTTGGTGTTGTTCAAGTCTGTGTCGCTCTTCTAACAGCTGGTTAAAGAGATAGTTAGCCTGTTCATTTTGGCTGAGGTCTTCTACGGTTAATGGAATCTGTTCAGGATAGAGTTGTTGTAGGGCTTTGGCTGCTGAATCAGAGGCATCAACACTGGGTGGAATACCCGATTCTACACATTGCCAGAAGTGACGTTCCGCATTGATGATGTGCTGAATCACCGTTTCATTTCTTGTCACTTTATAGATTTTGGTTTCATGTCCACAGATCAAGGCACAGATATGTGCCGCCTGTTTGCCTGTCACCGCCAATTGATGTTGGACTTGGCACAGCACATACAGTGGTACACCATCCCGCCAAAGTTTTGCACCATATTCTCCGACAGTTTTACACTCCAAGATTTGCACTTCTTCATTACTGACAATGGCATAGTCCAGATTGGCGAGCATAAACTGCTTGTCTTCATCAGGGTGTTGTAATACTGCATTAACACGACGCACTTTGTTGTTGGTGTGCATGCTGTAGTATTCAGCCACCAAGGGTTCAAGTTGTTTGCCCCAGTACAATGGTGCATAGCCTGCACTTTCATCTTCGATGTTTTGTTGCATGCGTCCTGTCTTGATCATCCACAGTTCCAGCATCGACATATAGGGATTGAGTCCGCAGGCAGTTGCAGCATCACTACTACCGATACCCTGTTTACGGATTTCAAGCCATTGTTGATAGTTCAGTTGCTTGGTGTTGGCTAGGCGTTTGGCTGTGGGTGTTTTTGTTTTTCTTGGCTGTTGATTGGGTCGGTCACCTTTAGTTCGAGTGCCGACTTCGACTTGTGGAGTGGATGGATTGATATTCGGTGAGTAAGCTTGTAATGGGGGTTGGTTTAATGCGTTTTGAATGTGATGATGACTATTCATAATGGCGATATTCCTTTTTAAATAAAGTATCGTCACCACAGCAACTTCTAGATTTCAGGTATAAAAAAGCCACCTCTGAGAGTGGCGAAGAGTCTTGCACTGCGGCTATCGTATAACCACTGGCTTAGACTAATGGTGAAAGCTTAAATAAAGCTGAAATATGAGTCACTGTGGTGGGTATAGGTTGTAAGGGAAATGATGGTTGGATCTGATAGTCGTTGGGCTAAGGCTAAGCCAACATACGTAAAGCCTGTTCCAAGCCCCGTTGTTTAATCGCAGCCCCCGCCCCAAACCATGCTGAATCGAGTCGATGATCGGTACTCATGGCGCGTCTTTCATGATCGACGAATTCCGTGATTGAGCATAACAAACCATAGGCCGTGTCTTTGGCTGAACTGAGTTCTGCCCCACGCCCATGTCCGTTAAACATGGTCATCACTTTAGACATAGCGCGTCCATTCGGTTCGGTTTTATTGTCGGATTTATGCAGGTTCGGTGTTACGGGAATGGTTGCTTTGGGTAGTGCTGCATTACGATAGTATTGAATGATACTGTCCTCTTGATCTGCCACACTCAGATTGCTGTTGTTAAACACCGCATCAAAGTAAGCAGCCGCTTCTTGTTGTGTCACTTTACGTTGACTGAGTTGCTTCATTTCATACATGTGTTCATCCCATGCACGCACTGAAATACCGAGTTGATGTTTGACTTTCTCCGCATCAAAGCGAGTACTGTGGGGAACTTTGACTACACCTGTGTTATTCGATCCAGCACTTTGTGCTTTCAGTGCAATCGCTAGGGTATTGTTACACACCACTCGAATTGAAGTGAATTGTACCGTAGTCGCTAAGGTACCATCACAAGCGGTCGCCAAAAGAATATAGCCATTGCTGACATCTTTGCCTTTTAAGGCTGCACTCTGTCCTGTCTTCGCCAAAGCCCAGAATTTCTTACCGCCTTTCAGCACCCCAGCGGTTTCTAACTCAAAACCCGATTGTTCGCTTAAGTCTCGATAGAAGTTTAAGATTTCCATTGGTTGCACTTCTTGGAAACGTTGACTAACCACAGATAACGGTGCATGGGTATCGGAGCGATACAGTACCCGTTGTTCTTCAAAGG
>NZ_MELG01000105.1:0-3084 GCF_001767535.1 Acinetobacter sp. GWC1_38_13
CGTACTTGGCAAGGCTGGTTATATCTGGCTGTGGTTCTCGATTTATATTCAAGGAAAGTCATCGGTTGGTCAATGAAACCTACGCTTGCCAAGGATCTAGAATTTTTAAAGGCAATCAATAATTTATGCCTCAGCTTTTGCTAGCTCTGTTTCGATATAGCTAATAATCATCGTACTTAAACCTTTAACCATTTCATCAAAGCTAATTTGAGGGTTAGGTAAGATGAGATGACGAGCGACGTTAAAGATACTGCTGTTGATACTGATATAGGCTGTAACGCTCAAATTATTAACTTTTAGATATCGAGGATGGCGCATCATATATTTCATGAGCACTTCCATCAACGCCATTTCAATTTGTCCGATATAGCGTTCATATTTAAGTTCTGTGGCATAGCGTAGACATATAAGATAACGATCATTGTCGCGTGTGAGCAAATCTCGGAACGTATAAAAGATCATCTGAAACAATGGTTCAAGCTCCATTTCCACGATGATAGGAGTAAGTTCTTTCACCATATCTAATACTTCTTTTACAAAAGATTTGGCCATCGCATCATAAATTTCTTCTTTATTCTTAAAGTATTCATAAAGTGAACCTACACTTACTCCAGCAATATCAGCAATATGACGGGTCGTTGTTCCACTGGTTCCATTGGCAGCAACAGCGATAAAACCTGCTTCGATGATAGTATCAACAGTAACTTTTGAGCGATTTTGACGAGGTTTACGAGTAGCCATTTCAGTGAAAAATAAAATCCGAACATATTGTCAGATTAGCATGCCCTGATATCTCATGAAAGTTCTATTAAATTAATCCGAACAAAAATAATTACTAATTTTTAAATTATGCTTTTTAATTTGTAATAAACACCAGTTTAGATAAGATAAATAAAATTATTTCATTATTTTTTCTTAATTATGTTTTACTTAAATTAATGATAATTATTGTTTTTAATTTTAACTGCTGTGAATTTTTATGATTTAGATTACTTGTTGAATCGTACCATGAAGTGAAAAATATAGGATAAAAAATCTTCATTTTTACCCGAATTGAATCCGAACATAAGATCGGTTTACATTGGTTCTAGTAGGGAACTAGGTTCAATAAAATCTCCCGAATCTTTTTTCGTAACTTAAAAAAGAATGAGTGTGGCGAAAAGAGATGAACCTAATCCAAAGAATATTAAAGGGCAAATGACGCTCAAGTGAAGTAGGTAGGTGTAGCCATGATTAGCAGCACGTTGAACAAAGGTTTGAGTTTATTTAAATCCAACCCAATAACTGAGCAAATCGATTTTGCGAGTAAAAAAAGCATACCCATTCGACACTTGGCAATCGGATTTGAAGGTAAACAGATTGATTTATCATTCTATATGAATAATCAGTTTGCAACGATTTTCTTTGCAACACTTTCAGTTTTCTTGACTTATGGTGAAGACTTAGTGATTGAAACAGCACGTCACCATCGTGATTTGCTCAAAGATCCTATTTTAAAACAACGTGTAACCTCTTTGATTGGTCAAGAAGCGATTCATTCTAAATTACATAATGAATTTAATGACGCAATTGTTGAACTTGATTATCCAGTGCGCTTGTATCGTTTTCTTGGTGAAAAGTTTTTTGATCATATTTTCTTGAAATTCCCACAACCATTAAAACTTTCTCTAATGGCTGGAATCGAGCATTTCACGGCCGTGTTAGCAGAATACATGATGGCCCATGAGCAGAACTTCTATTTTTCTGATGATGCAAAGACACGTGCTCTATGGATGTGGCACATGCTTGAAGAGTCTGAACATAAGGATGTTGCTTATGATGTATATCAAACATTGAATGGGAATTATGCGTTACGTGTTACAGGATTCTTCCTTGCATATTTCACGATTCTTGGGTTGATTCCATTCTCAGCAACATTAGTTCCAGTCTTGCGTAAACCGCAAGAAATGTTAACGGCGAAGTTTTGGAAAGATGCTCGACGTGGTGTGAAATTAATCTTTAGTCCTAAAGATGGTGTGTTCGGTAGTACTCAGGCTCGAATCTTTGATTATTTGCGCAGAGATTTCCATCCTAACGATCATGATGCGTCAGAATATTTTAAATACTACGAGAAAAAATTGTTATCAGAAGGCGGTGCTTTACATCCTTTCTTTGTGAAGGAGTTTACACCTAAAGTTCAGGCAGCTTGATTGATTTAAAGCGATGCAGTGCACGAGTGAATTATCGTTTTCGAGTGGCAAAAATGATCAATTCGTTATGAGCAATTTGGTTCTTGTTGGTCATATTTTGCTAGTGCACTATGCATCGAATATCTTGATAAAGACCAGTATTAGATTTTATCGAGATAATGTTTGGCACAAACATTCTTAGAAATTTTTCAAGAGCTGAGATGTTTCAAATTGCAGAAATAATCTTAAAGACAATTTGATCATTTCATTGGATGTGCCGCTATTAATTTTTATATTACTCTCTCTGTGGGGGACAAGCGATGGTCGCTCAAGTTATTCGAAATGTATTTTCAGACAAACTTAGTACTAAATATCAAGGCATTGTCCAAAATTTAGCGAACAAGGCTCCAATCCCTATTCGTCATTTTGATTTCAAATTTAATCCAGCTGAGTTGGATCAGAAGTTCTTCTTAAATAAAGAGTTGGCGACTTCTTATTTTCATGCTTTATCGATTTTCTTAACCTTTGGTGAGGATGTGGTCATTGAGACAGCTCGTCACCATCGTGAATTTATTAATGATCCGATTTTGAAACAAAGATTGACTTCATTAATTGGTCAAGAAGCAATTCACTCAAAAATTCATAATCAATTCAACGATGAAGTTCTCAAAGAGAATGGTTATCCAGTCGAATTACTTCGTGCGATTGCAGATAAAGTGTTTGAGTACGGAATTTATAAACTACCGCACTCTATGCAGCTATCTTTAATGGCAGGTATTGAGCATTACACCGCTGTACTCGCTGAATTTATGATGCAGCATGAAGAATATTTACTTGGTTCACAAGATGAAAGACAACGAGCGATGTGGATGTGGCACATGCTCGAAGAATCAGAGCATAAAGATATTGCTTATGA
>NZ_MELG01000105.1:3097-30027 GCF_001767535.1 Acinetobacter sp. GWC1_38_13
TTATCGGGCGATTACTGGGTTCGTATCACGGGATTCTTACTTGCAAGTTTAACCATTTTAGGTGGTGTTTCTTTAGGTGGTTACTTGATGCCATTTATTCGTAAGCCAAGTAATTTGATCAATCCACGTTATATGAAAGATGTATTAGAAAGTACCGCATTATTATTTGGTAGTGAACGAGGGGTATTTGGTAGTAGCTTTATGCATATCTTGGAATATTTACGTCCAAGCTTCCATCCAAACGACCATGACACTACAAAATACATGGAATATTACAAAGAACGTTTATTAAATCCAGAAACAGGTTTGTTATCACCTTATTTCTTAAAAGAATTTGTACCATCTGTTCGTGCAGCATCTGCATAACTTGGTCAAGCTGAAACAATATTTTGGAATACAAATATGAAATTATTTGGAAAGAAAGCCAAACCAAGCCAAAACGCATATGCAGTGGTAACTGGTGCGGGAAGTGGGATTGGTCGTAGTTTTGCACTTGAATTGGCAAAGCGTGGCGGGACTGTGGTTTGCTCCGATATTAGCTTGGAAGCAGCAAAAGAAACGGTTGCCATAATCGAGCAATTGGGTTCAAAAGCTTTTGCAGTAAAGTGCGATGTTGGAAATGCTAAACAAGTTGAAAAGCTTGCTGACCAAGCAGAACAACTTATGCAACACCCAACAACACTTGTGATCAACAATGCTGGTGTTGGATTGGGTGGTAAGTTTGATGAAACCTCTCTGGAAGATTGGAAATGGGTTTCAGATATTAACTTATGGGGCGTGATTCATGGTTGTCACTATTTCGTACCAAAGTTTAAACAACTTGGTCGCGGTGCAATTATCAATGTTGCTTCAGCAGCGTCTTATACTGCGGCACCTGAAATGACAGCGTATAACGTGACTAAAGCTGGGGTACGTGCTTTGTCTGAAACGCTTTCAGCTGAATTGAGAAAACATAACATCAAAGTCAATGTGTTATGTCCAACATTGGTGCCTACCAATATCATCAAAAACGGAAAAGTACCGCACAAGGGTATCTTGGACTATGCACTGACAAACTTGGCCTTCACGACCAGTGACAAAGTTGCCAAGTTGACATTAGACCGTTTGGATAAAGATCAGCTTTATACCATCCCTCAGATTGACGCAAAACTATTCTGGTTAATGAAACGTACTGCTCCGAATTTATATGCAAAATTCTTGGGTACATCATACCGATTAATGAAATAGCCTAAGCAAATGTAAAATTTCTATCGAGTTTTGATACGCGTAATGATCATCCGCAACCTGCATAGTATCAAAAAGATAATAAGGTTTTATATCCAAGAAAGTATTAAATAAATGAAAGTGGTGAACAGGTTTTGCGGATGAGCAGCGATGTAGCTGCGCAAGATGGTTGCCCTTGCGGAGCTTCGCTCCTCATCCCAAAAGAAAAGTAGGTCGAGCCGAAGGCTAATGATGAAATTTAGATGAGAATTCGGTAAGACACCGTTATTGACATCTGTTTATAGATGAAAGGATATTTTGAATGACAGCTCAAGCAAAAAAATTAAATTCTGCTGACAAAAAAGCACTCCCACAGCATATTTACGATACGTTTATCGTAGGCGCAGGGATTTCAGGTATTGCAACAGCAATTCGTCTTGATCAAGTTGGTTATAGCAACTACAAGATCATTGAAAAGGCAACACGAGTTGGTGGTACATGGCGTGAAAACACTTATCCAGGCTGTGGTTGTGATGTACCGTCAGCTTTGTATTCATACTCATTTGCTCCAAGCGCAAAATGGAGTCACTTGTTTGCTCGTCAACCTGAAATTTTGAACTATTTAGAAGAAGTGAGTGAAAATTTTGGCGTAAGTTCAAAAATTGAATTTGGTACAGAGTTACTCAGTGCAAAATGGGATAATGAGCGTAATTTATGGGTGATGGATACTAATAAAGGGCAGTTCTTGTCACGTTCAGCGATTTTCGCAACAGGCCCAATTACCGAAGCTCAAATTCCAAAATTAGATGGTCTAGATACCTTTACTGGCGAAATGTTCCATTCAGCAAGATGGAATCATGATTATGATTTGACTGGTAAACGTATTGCGGTCATTGGAACGGGCGCATCAGCAATTCAGTTTGTGCCACAAATTCAACCAAAAGCTAAAGAATTATATGTATTCCAGCGTACTGCGCCGTGGGTTGTTCCAAAACCTGATACGGATTTGGGTGATGTAAGTAAAAAATTAATCGAGAAATATCCATTAATTCAAAAAACTTGGCGCCAAGCGGTTGCTCAATCATTGAATGCAATTAACTTTGGTTTACGTAATCCTGCTGTGTTAAAACCAGTAGGTGAGTTGGCTAAACTGATTCTGCGTTTCCAAATTGAAGACGCAGAGTTACGTAAAAATGTAACGCCAAACTTTACTATTGGTTGTAAGCGTTTATTGTTCGCAAACAATTATTATCCAGCTTTACAGCAACCAAATACTAAACTCATCCCTCATGGTTTAGTAAAGGTTGAAGGTAATACTGTTGTTGCTGCAAATGGTGAGCGTCATGAAGTTGATGTGATCATTTGGGGTACAGGTTTTGAAGTCTCTCATCCACCGATTGGCAAGCGTGTTGCTAACGAAAAAGGTGAGATTTTAAATGACCTTTGGAAAAGCAGTTCTCCAGAAGCGTATTTAGGTACAAGCATTGAAAACGTACCAAATGCCTTCTTAGTTTTGGGTCCGAACGTTCTGGTATATGACTCTTTTATTGGTCTAGCAGAAGCTCAACTTGATTATATCGTTGATGGTTTATTGAAAATTAGAGATCAAGGTATTGCCAAGTTAAACATCAAACCTGAAGTGATTAAAAAGCACAATGAGTTAGTACAAAAGCATCTTAAAACAACTGTTTTCAATGCTGGTGGATGTAAGAGCTACTATTTAGATGCAAATGGTCGAAACTTTGCTGCTTGGCCTTGGTCATTGAAAAAGTTAAAACAACGTTTAAAACAGATGGATTTAAACGATTACCAAGTGACGTATCAAACTGAAAAGACCAACTAATTTTTTAGTCGAGTGATATAAGGGCAGTAAATTTTATCTTAGGATGGAGTTTGCTGCTTATTTTTTGCAAGATACAAATAAATTAGGAAATAAATATGAAAGATGGACAATCAAGCCGAACGGCTGAGGCAGCGGCAGCATTACGTGCAAATCATTTCCAAAATGCTCAAAATCCAGTTTTTTCCGATCCATTTGCATTTAACCTAACTAGCAAAGGTTGGCAAAAATTATTGAAAACATCGCTTACTGTTAAAGTGATGAACTCAACTGTATTTAACCGAACTTTAGGTTTACTGACAGGGCAAGTTGTTGGTCGTTCTCGATATGCAGAAGACTTATTGCAGCAAGCGATTCAGCAAGGAACTCAGCAATATGTCTTGGTGGGTGCAGGTTTAGATTCGTTCACGTTGAGACAAGCACAGCGCTATCCTAATTTAAAAATTTTTGAAGTTGATCATCCTGATACCCAAGCGGCAAAACAGTTGAAACTCAAAGAATTTGGCGACATTCCAGCTAATGTTGAGTTTGTGTCGATTGATTTTGAAAAAGAGTCGATTGCAGATGCATTGGCAAGAAGTTCATTTCAACAAGATGAAAAAGCATTTTTTTCTTGGTTGGGTACAACACACTATCTTGAACCACAAACCACATTACATACTTTATCGAGTATTGCTCAAATCGCTAGCGAGGGAAGTGAAGTGGTTTTAGATTATTCAATTGACTATCGTGAGTTGAATGGTGTTGAACGTTTCGGAAGTTTATTTGTTTCACAATTTACTCGTTTCTTGAAAGAACCATTAAAAGGTCTGTTTAGACCGAAAAATTTGCATCAAGCTGTAAATGAAATTGGCTATCAAGTTATAGAGGATTTATCAGGTGATGGTCTAAGTAAGCGCTATTTTTATCAGCGTCCTGATCATATTCGACATACGATAGCAACGCATATGTTGCATCTACTTTTAGCTAAATAGGCATCTATATGGCTTAGCTCCTAAGAGTTTGGGGGCTAAGTGTCTACTACATATAAAAGATGCTTAATTAAAATAAATTCTGTATAAAATCCCATTCTGAAATTAATAAAAATAAATATTGGTAAAGCAAAGCGTTGGAGTATATTGCTAAAATAAATCAATAAAAGAAAGAGTAGCAATTGGGAAGCGTATGTACATTGATCTAAACAGTGATTTAGGCGAGAGCTATGGCTCATGGTCTATGGGTAATGATGAACAAATACTTCCGATTGTTAGTAGTGCCAATATTGCTTGCGGTTTTCATGCAGGCGATCCCAAAAGTATTCTACAAACATTGAAGCAAGCTGCTCAATTAAAAGTGAGTATTGGAGCGCATGTCTCCTATCCAGACTTAGTGGGTTTTGGCCGTCGTAAAATGGATGTGGCATATGATGAGTTATATGCAGATGTCTTGTATCAAATTTCAGCTTTACAAGGTCTAGCACTAGTCGCAGGCACTAGCGTTCGGTATGTAAAACCTCATGGCGCTTTGTACAACACTATCGCTACCAATTTAACTCAAGCAAAAGCAGTTATAGATGCGATCTTGGCTTACGACTCGTCTTTGGTATTAGTCGCTTTAGCTGGTTCACCCCTAATCGAGTTTGCAAGAAAGCAAGGTTTAAGAGTCGTATCAGAAGCATTTGCTGATCGTGCTTACCATCGTGATGGAACCTTGGTTTCTCGTCGTCAAGAGGGCGCAGTTTTGCATGATGTAGAAATGATTGCTGAGCGTGTATTAGATATGATCAAAAAAAAGGGTGTCATGTCTATAGAAGGCGAATTTACACCGCTTAAAGCCGATACAATCTGTTTGCATGGAGATTCGTTAGGTGCGTTACAGATGGCAAAAGTGATTCGCCAAACCTTAGCTGATCACCAAATTGCTATACATAGCTTTGTATCTTAAGACTTATAGATCATATCGTTGAGTGCTGAAATGAGATTTTTATCGGTCAATGAAAATGCATTTTTAATTGAATTAGATGCTTTAGAAACAACAATTGCAGTATATCAATCACTCAATCAAGCGAATCATCCTTATATTCAAGAATTAATTCCTGCTGCTCGAACAGTCTTGGTGTATTTCGATCCAATTTGGATTGATCAACTTAGCTTGATCAAATGGATTCGTTCCCAAAAAATTGAATTAAAACGATTTAATTCAACTAAAGAAATTGTTATTGGTGTTCATTATGATGGTTGTGATTTAGCAGAAATAGCCGATCATTTAGGGCTAACAACTCAACAATTGATTCGAAAACATACCGAAACCTGCTGGCAAGTTGCATTCATTGGTTTTGCACCGGGATTTGCTTATTTGATGAGCCATGATCAGCCATTTGGTAGTGTCCCACGCCGATCCTCACCCCGTAAAAAAGTAACAGCAGGATCTGTCGGTTTAGCAGGAGAATATAGCGGAATTTATCCTAAGGAGAGTCCTGGTGGGTGGCAACTGATTGGGAGAACGGATGAAATCATGTGGGATATTCACCGAGAAAATCCAGCTTTGTTACTGCCTTCTGATCAAGTGATTTTTAAAGATATTAGTCGAAACCCAACACAAACCTCTGTTTCAACAACCCTAGTTCATTCAAATTTAGCAACCTATAAACCCGTTCTATTTGAAGTATTAAATACTGGATTACAAGTCTTAGTCCAAGATCAAGGTCGGCATCATGTAGCATCTCTTGGAGTTGGAAGAGCAGGCGCTTTAGATCAGAGTAGTTTTGTTGAAGCGAACCTAATCGTTGGTAATCCTAAACACGCAGCAGTGTTAGAAATTTTAAATGGTGGGCTAAAACTTAAAATCATTCAGCCATCTGTAATCGCAGTGACGGGTGCATTGAGTGAGCTTTGGATTACTTATAAAGAGACAGGTAAAAGACAAGCCAGTTTATCCCAACCAATCGCTTTAGATGATGGTGATGAGATCTATCTAACACAGCCTAAAGAAGGGTTGCGTAACTATCTTGCAGTTCAGGGTGGAATCTATGCGGAGCAAGTTCTAGGTAGTGTCAGTTATGATTCTCTTGCAGAATTGGGTACATCGCCTATTCAGGTCGGTGATCAGATTTATTCTGCTCAGTTAAAAACTTATCCTGTTGAGTTAAATCATTTTGTTCGAACAAAACCAAAAGTAGGCGATGAAATAATTATAGATGTGTGTTTAGGTCCTCGAACAGATTGGTTCTCTACAGAAAGTTTGGAATTGTTCTTCAATCAGCGTTGGCAAGTCAGTGCCGAAAGTAACCGAATTGGATTTAGATTAAGTGGTGAAAAACCGCTAGTGAGAGAGATAGACAAAGAGTTACCGAGTGAAGGATGTTGTACTGGAGCGATACAAGTACCCCCAAATGGTCAGCCTGTCTTATTTATGAATGATCACCCAATTACAGGCGGATATCCAGTCATCGCGAGTGTTGCAGCATATCATCTGGACCTAATCGCGCAGATTCCAACGGGGTGTTTGATTCAATTTAGACAAATTTCAGATTTTATGGACTTAAAATAAATGTACAGTTCACATAAGCTTTTAATTGCAAATCGGGGTGAGATTGCAGTTCGTGTGATTCAAGCTTGCAAAGATTTAGCGATTAGGTCGGTTGCAATCTATGCAGATGATGACATGGCGAGTTTACATGTCAAAATGGCGGATGAAGCTTGGGCGCTATCAGGTTTAACTGCAAAAGAAACTTATCTCGATATTAATAAAATTTTGGCAATTGCCAAAAAAGCTCAAGTCACGATGATTCATCCAGGATATGGTTTCCTTTCAGAACGTGCTGATTTTGCGCAAGCAGTATTAGATGCAGGGCTTATTTGGGTTGGGCCACCGCCTAAGGCAATTCAACAACTTGGTGACAAGATTCAAGCAAGAAAAATTGCTCAATCAGTTGGTGCTCCATTGGTACAGGGCACAGCACAACCACTACAGTCTGCAGAAGAAGCACTAAAGTTTGCTAAACAATATGGCCTCCCGATTGCTATCAAGGCTGCTTATGGTGGCGGTGGACGTGGTTTAAAGGTCGCTTGGGAGCTCGAGGAAGTTGCGAGCCTGTATGAGTCTGCCGTAAGAGAAGCTACAGCAGCCTTTGGACGAGGCGAATGTTATGTTGAGCAATATTTGGATAAGCCTAGACATATTGAAGCTCAGATTCTCGCAGATCAGTTAGGTCATATCGTTGTTGTTGGAACACGAGATTGCTCTTTGCAAAGACGTAATCAAAAGCTTGTAGAGGAAGCGCCAGCACCATTTATATCCGATGATATTTATCAGCAAATTGTAAGTTCATCGATCAAGCTGTGTCGTGCAGTTGATTATGTCGGGGCTGGTACAGTCGAATATTTATTGATCCAACAAAATAGCAAGCTGTCATTTTTGGAAGTTAATACACGATTACAAGTTGAACATCCCGTGTCTGAACAAACTTCGGGATTAGATATTGTCGTGGAACAAATAAAAATTGCATTAGGTGAACCGCTTTCA
The DNA here is from genome assembly GCF_001767535.1 of Acinetobacter sp. GWC1_38_13. NCBI lineage: Bacteria > Pseudomonadati > Pseudomonadota > Gammaproteobacteria > Moraxellales > Moraxellaceae > Acinetobacter > Acinetobacter sp. GWC1_38_13. The sequence continues at coordinate 10,644 of NZ_MELG01000105.1, forward strand.
ATCCAAGCTACGCCGAAAGCTCAAACACACGCAATTGAGTTTCGTATCAATGCCGAAGATCCTGCACGTGGATTTATTCCCTCATTTGGTCAAATATCCAAATTTATGGCGCCATCTGGTATTGGAATTCGTCTAGACACAGGCGTTATGCAAGGAAGTGAAGTCTCCCGACATTTTGATTCTTTACTTGCAAAATTAATCGTGACGGGACCAACACGTGAGATTGCCATTCAACGAGCTAAAAGGGCTTTAGCTGCTTTTGAAATAGAAGGTGTAGCCACTGTTTTACCTTTTCATAAAGCAGTATTGCAACATCCAGATTTTGTTGACGAATTTAAAGTACATACGCGATGGATTGAGCAAGATTTTTCTCACGAATATGAAGTTCAACAGCGAAGTATGATTCAGGATGATCATCAATTTGCACGCTTCATGATTGAAATAGATGGGAAGTTACAACAAATTGGATTGCCGAAGGAGTTTTTAAATTTTCAAACCGTTCAACAGCATGTAAAACCTATAGAAGAAGTTAAAGTATTTGATGAAAAAACACTGCTTGCTCCAATCTCAGGTGTAATTACAGCTTGGAAAGTAGAAGACAATCAAATGGTAGAAAAAGGTGATGTAGTTGCAGTGATGGAGGCAATGAAAATGGAAGTTCAGGTAACTGCTCATCGTAGTGGACAGATCAAGCAATTAGCACAGATCCATCAAAATTATTCAAACGATGAAAAGATAGCTGAGATTCATGCAGTTTGAGACCATGATAATAAAAAAGCCACTAGATCATTATCTAGTGGCTTTGTATGGCTTAACGACGGCTTTGATTGTACACAGCCATAGCTGCTGGTAGGTTCTTACGCATATCGCCAATACGTTGAGTATTTGACGGGTGTGTTGATAAGAATGATGCGCCGCCAGGACCATCAAGACGATTCATTTTTTCCCATAAGCTAATTGCCGCGTTAGGATTGTATCCAGCACGCGCCATTAACATCAAACCGCCGTAATCGGCACGACTTTCCAGATTACGAGAATAAGGTAAACCAATACCAATTTGGCTACCTAAGTTAATTGCCGCATTTCCAGCTTCACCAATATTTGCGCCCGCATAGCTGGTACCAATACCAATGGCTAGGCTAGTCAGTGCTTGAGCCCCAATTTTGCTTTTAGCGTGCTCTTCAAGGGCATGGGTCATTTCATGTCCCATAATTGCAGCGATTTCATCATTGGTTAGATTTAGCTTATTTACGATACCTGTGTAGAAAACAACTTTACCACCAGGTGCGACATAAGCATTCACGTTGTCAGATTTCAGCACTGCAAGCTGCCAATCAAAGCGTTGTCCAGTTTGATTCATTCGATCTGCATAAGGTTTTAAACGTAAGAAAACCGTATTGATACGTTGATAAGTGCTAGAACTAGTATCAAGTTGGTTTTTAGCACGAGCTTCTTGAGTCATTTTAGAGAAACTTTGTGCTGATTGAGCATTCAAAGTTGCACTATCTGCACCAGCCATATCAGCAAAAGAAGCACAACCAGAAATGGTCATCACTGATGCTGCACAAAGGCTTAAAGCCAGCTTCTTCATACTTATTCTCTCCAAATCAGTATCTTATTGATTTAATCATTCCTTAGAATTATAAAAAATGTTTGAAGCGCATAACATTCTGAATCTCTCTATAATCATTGTAATTATGTAATCAAACTGAAAATGATATTTGAGATAAATCAAAAAATTAAAGCCAGTGTGAGGCACTGGCTTTGTTAAGAGTCACTAGAAGCGTGTAACGATTATTCTTCGTCGTCAAACTCTTCTTCAGTAAATGCATTTTCTTCTAATGAAGTATCAAAAATTAAAATTGCTTTACCATCAGTTTGAATCATGCCTTGATCTTCAAGCGTCTTAAGAACACGTCCAACCATTTCACGTGAACAACCGACAATACGACCAATCTCTTGGCGAGTAATACGGATTTGACGACCATTTGGTAAGATCATTGCTTCTGGTTGCGAAGATAAATCAATTAAACAACGTGCAATACGACCAGATACATCAATAAATGCAAGGTCAGTTACTTTACGTGTTGTATTTTTTAAGCGGCGAACTAATTGAGCAAATACCGCGTAGCTCAAATCAGGATATTGTTTGCTTAATTCGTGGAAGTTGTCATATGAAATCTCGGCGATTTCACAAACATCACGAGTTCTTACTTCCGCAGTACGTTGTGGGTTCTTCTCAAAAAGACCCATTTCGCCAAAGAAATCCCCAGGGTTTAAGTATGCAACGACAATCTCACGTTCATCATCTTCACGTAAAATAATTGACACCGAACCTTTTAATATTAAATACAGTGATTTTGATTCCGTTCCAGCGTCAACAATCGTGGTGCGTTTAGGGTATCTGTTAATATGAGCACGTTTTAGCAAGGCTTTAACAGATTCAGGTAATTGACCTGGTGATAAAGCATCAGTGCTAAGCTGTGAAAAATTTGAAGTCATGCTTAAAATTTCCGAATTTGGATAAAACCGATCGCACAGGCCTTGTTAGAGCCTTTTCTACACAGAAGAGATGAAATTCCTTATCAACTCATTTTATGTTAGTGTACAAGAACAGAGTAAATTTATAACGTTTTTTGGGTAGTTGCAATGCAAACAAGTGTACATTGGTTAGAGAATGTTGCTTTTGAAGCGAAATCAGAAAGTGGTCACACTGTGCTGATGGATGGTTCCGCTGAATATGGTGGTGAAAACCGTGGTCCACGTCCTATGGAGTTGATTTTAATGGGACTTGGTGGGTGTGCTTCGTTTGATATTGTGACCATTTTAAAGAAATCTCGTCAAGATGTGACGAATGTCGTGTGTCAGCTAAAAGCTGAACGTGCTGACGCGATTCCAGCAGTATTTACCAAAATCCATTTGCACTTTATTGTGACTGGAAAAGCTGTCAAAGAAAAGCAAGTTGAGAAGGCAGTTGAACTTTCTGCTGAAAAATATTGTTCGGCAAGTAAAATGTTATCTGATGGTGGTGTCGAAATCACGCATGATTTTGAAATTGTTGAAACTGCCGAAGCTTAAGATTGTTTAGATTTTCTAAAAGGTGATCTATATCGATCACCTTTTTTATTTTAAAAATAATTGTGGATCAACTCGTGCATTATTTAAACTCATACCCCAATGCAAATGTGCGCCTGTCACTCGTCCAGTTTTTCCTACAAGACCGATAAGTTGACCTTGACGAATAGTTTGACCTTTTTCAACATCAATTTTACTTAAGTGGCAAAACATGCTGATTAAGCCCTGACCATGATCAATCATGATGGTATTACCATTGAAAAAGTAGTTTCCAGTCTGAACGACAATACCATCAGCAGGTGCAATTACTTTTTGTCCTACAGGTGCAGGAATATCTAATCCAGAATGCGGAGCACGTTCTTCTCCATTAAAAAAACGCTTCCGACCAAACGAATTACTGAATTTACATTTAGTTGGACTGATAAAATTGGGAAATTGAGTCCAAGTACTATTTATAAAAGAGTCGTAAATATCATTCTGTTCTTTGGCTTCGCGAGCATAGCGGTCAAGTTGCGCTTGAGTTGGATTTACATAATCCTGATTTTTTACGTTTAAACGTTGCTCAGCATATGAGAATGCTTTGATCTCAATTTGAATTGGGGCGATATTCGTTTCAAGGTTCAATATTCCAACAGGAGCAGATAATGGAATACCGAAAACAGCATATCGTTTAGAATTTTCACGAGAAATTAAAACAGGTTTATGGTTATAAAACACCTGCGTTATTTGGTCTGATAATGGTATTACCGCAATTCCTCCCGCTCGACGCGAGTCTTTAGGTAATTCAGCTACTGAGACTGATGAAAGTGTAATAAGAACAGAAGAAATAACAAACTTATTAAAATACATTGCTTTTAATGACATGAAATTATTTATGTCAAAGTAGGTCAGATTGAAATTATAAGCAATAGTCCATTTGTGATATTTCAACACATTAAAAATTTATAAAATTATACTTGAAATAGGGAGTTTATAGTCCCATATTATTACTGAGTTTTATCAATGATGATTAATATAAATTTTTGAAATATATATTAATTTTATTTGAAATTTAAAAATTAGTTCCCATCTTAATTACAAGTTGAAAATTTGTTGTGAGGAATAACAAGAATGCGTTTTGAAAAATTTACAAACCGTTTACAGCAAGCTCTTTCAGATGCTCAATCGTTAGCAATGGGTAAGGATCATACAGCGATAGCAGGAATTCATATTCTGACAACCTTGTTAGAAGAGCCTGCTAATTTAAGCTTATTACAACAGGCTGGCGCTCGCTTACCTGAGTTAAAGCAGAAATTAGAGCAAGCTTTAAAAAATGCTCCGACATTAGCAAACCCAACAGGTGATATTAATCTTAATCCTGAAGCGGTAAAGGCATTGAATCTTGCGGATCGCTATGCACAGAAAGTTGGTGATGAGTTTTTATCAACAGATTGGGTGTTGTTGGGTTTAGCGGATACAGGCGAAACCAAAACTATTTTGAATGGTGTTGGTGTTACAGCAGAGAATTTACGTAAAGTCATTGAAAATATTAGAGGAAATGACAAAGTTATGAGTAATAATCACGAAGATCAACGTGACTCATTAAATAAATATACGATTGATTTAACTGAGCGTGCATTGGCAGGTAAGTTAGACCCTGTGATTGGGCGTGATGATGAAATTCGCCGTACCATTCAAGTGTTGTCGCGCCGTACCAAGAATAACCCAGTGTTAATTGGTGAGCCTGGTGTGGGTAAAACCGCAATTGTAGAGGGATTGGCACAACGAATCATCAATGGTGAAGTACCTGAAAGCTTGAAGAATAAGCGTGTACTCTCTTTGGATTTGGGCTCATTACTTGCGGGTGCAAAATATCGAGGTGAGTTTGAGGAGCGCTTAAAAGCCGTTCTAAAAGACCTTGCGAAGCATGAGGGTGAAATCATTCTCTTCATCGATGAGTTGCATACACTTGTTGGTGCTGGTAAGGGTGATGGTGCGATGGATGCAGGTAATATGTTAAAACCTGCTTTGGCTCGCGGTGAGTTGCGTTGTGTTGGTGCAACGACTTTAGATGAATATCGTCAATACATTGAAAAAGATGCTGCACTTGAGCGCCGCTTCCAAAAAGTCTTGGTAGATGAACCGAGTGTGGAAGATACGATTGCAATTTTACGTGGTCTTAAAGAGAAATATGCAACACATCACGGTGTACAAATTCTAGACTCAGCGATTATTGCTGCTGCGAAAATGTCTCATCGATATATTACCGATCGTCAGTTACCAGATAAGGCGATTGACTTGATTGATGAAGCTGCATCGCGCATCAAAATGGAGATTGACTCTAAACCTGAAGCTTTAGATAAATTGGATCGCCGCTTAATTCAGTTAAAAATGCAACTAGAAGCGGTGAAAAAAGATGAAGATGCGGGGAGTAAAGCTGAAGTTAATCATTTAGAGCAACAGATTGCTGAAAAGCAAAAAGAGTACAATGATCTAGAGGAAATTTGGAAAGCTGAAAAAACACTGGTCGAAGGTGATAAAAAGGCTCAAGTTGAACTTGATCAAGCACGTGTTGCTTTAGAAAAAGCAAAGCGTGAAGGTGATTTAGCTGAGGCTGCACGTTTGCAATACGGTGTGATTCCAGAGTTACAAAAACGTTTGGAACAAGCTGAAGTTGCAGAAGAAAATGAGGAACCAAAGCTCATTCGTACTAAAGTGACTGAAAATGAAATTGCTGAAGTGGTAAGTGCAGCAACAGGAATCCCTGTTTCAAAAATGCTTCAAGGCGAGCGTGAGAAACTTCTTAATATGGAAGAGTTTTTACATAATCGTGTAGTTGGGCAAGATGAAGCAGTCGTCGCCGTATCGAATGCAGTTCGTCGTTCACGTGCAGGTTTGTCAGATCCAAATCGTCCAAGTGGGTCATTTTTATTCCTTGGTCCAACTGGGGTTGGTAAAACTGAGTTGACTAAAGCATTAGCAAACTTCTTGTTTGATAGTGATGATGCCATGATTCGTATTGATATGTCTGAATTTATGGAAAAGCACTCAGTTAGCCGTTTAGTCGGTGCACCTCCAGGTTATGTTGGTTATGAAGAGGGCGGTGTTTTAACTGAAGCTGTACGTCGTAAACCTTATAGCGTTGTACTGTTTGATGAGGTGGAAAAAGCACATCCAGATGTATTCAATATCTTATTACAAGTGTTGGATGATGGTCGTTTAACGGATTCGCAAGGTCGTGTGGTTGACTTTAAAAATACGGTTATCGTAATGACATCTAACCTTGGTTCACAAGATGTTCGTGAATTAGGAGAAGGCGCAACTGATGATGAAGTAAGAACTGTTGTGATGAGTGCTGTAAGTCAGCATTTTCGTCCAGAGTTTATCAACCGTATTGATGAGCTAGTGATCTTCCACTCACTACAAAAAGCTCAGATACGTGGTATCGCAGATATTCAGTTAGATCGTTTACGTTCTCGTTTGAGTGATCGTGATATGGGCTTAACTGTTGATGATACAGCGTTTGATCTGTTAATTGATGCTGGTTTTGACCCGATCTACGGAGCTCGACCTTTGAAACGTGCGATACAACAGCAAGTTGAAAATAGTCTTGCTCAAAAAATATTATCAGGTGAGTTCCAACCAGGAGATAATATTTTGATTAAAGCTGAGGGCGGACAACTGGTATTTGACAAAATCAAACTCAGTTAAATTTTGAAATCTTCAAGTTAAAAAGATGGTGACATAAGTCACCATCTTTTTTTGTATTAAGCAATTTATCAGATTTTTCAATGAATATTACCAATTACATTGCGACATTATGAAAAACTTGATACTTTCTGAGCAAATAAGAAAAAAATTCAGGATGAATTGCAATGGAAAAAAAGCAGCACTATTACACCAATATCGGTGTAATTTTGTTCATAACCGCTCTGCCTTTGAAAGGTTGGGCTGTTCAGCCACTATCAGAAAGGATTCTTGCTCAACAAACATCTATATTAAACAATACCTTACCTTATATTATTCAGAAAGCTGAACAAGATGCTCAGAAGCCTGAGGAAGAGCGGTGGCGTGCTCAGCGAATTTTAAGTGATAATTATTTGCGAGAAATTCGTATTGAAACGCTTTTAGATGGTGTTCTGTCGCCATACGAAGAACAAAAGAAAAATAATGTCGCTGACTTGCGAGAAAAGAAAAAGGCAACGATCAAGCCTCATGCACAAGATCCAGATCGCTTTACGATATATGAGTTTGAATCATCAAATATCAAAGGTGAGATTCGGATTACTGTCAAGTAACCCGATCTCTTGGATGATTTACTTATATTTGTTGATGTTGGATTTTCCAAGCACGATGGATTTTGTGATTTCGTTTGAAATCTAAACCGATGGTTTCAGACGTTATTTCCTCAATCTGATACATCGCTTCAATTTCTTCATCTAACTCAAACCCACGATAGTTGTTTGAGAAATACAAGGTACCATCACTTGTTAGGCGATTCATTGCACGTTTAATTAATGAAACATGATCTCGCTGAACGTCAAAAGTCCCGTAGAATTTCTTTGAGTTTGAGAAAGTAGGTGGATCAATAAAGATTAGATCATATTGTTCATGACCTTCTTTTAACCACTCAAAGCAATCACTTGCAAAGAACATATGTTGTTCATCGGCATGATCAACAGTTAATCCGTTCAATACAAAGTTTTCTTTTGACCAGCTCAAGTAAGTATTAGATAAATCCACACTCGTTGTGCTTGCTGCACCACCCAAAGCGGCATGTAAGCTTGCTGTTGAAGTATAACTATACAAATTAAGGAAATGTTTTCCACGTGCTTCTTTTGCAATACGTAAACGCATTTGGCGATGGTCTAGGAATAGACCTGTATCCAAATAATCAGTCAAGTTTACTAAGATACGTGCTTTACCTTCTTGTACGATAAATCGTTTTGATGCTGTACTTTGCTTGGTATATTGATTTGTACCCGTTTGTCTAGCACGTGTTTTGATAAAAATCGCATCACGATTTAGACCTGTAACTGCACGAATAGCAGCTAAAGCTAAATTGAAACGTTTTTTAGCTTTTTCAGGATCAATACTTTTTGGTGGGGCATATTCTTGTACGTGTAATCGATCACCATAAAGATCGACAGCAACATTAAAATCAGGCAAATCTGCATCATAAATACGTAAACAGAATACGTTTTCTTTTACAGCCCATTTTTTTAGGTTTTGCATATTTTTTTGCAAACGGTTTGTAAAATCTTCTGCACCTTCAATTTTTTCAAATTGTTGAGGTTGCCATGTCGCTAGAAATGGTTGAGTAACTGTTGCTGGTTTAATTGTCCCGAATCGAGTGTAGATCGGCAATTTACCATTCATCAAACGTAATGTTTGTGGGTCATTAAATGCCAACACATCCGCTTGTTCAATTTGCGCAGCGATAATTGCAGCACGCTGATTTGGAAAATTTTTCTGCAATAAGCTAGATAAACCTAGATAAAGTGAGCGGTTAGATGCTTTATCACCTAAACGTTCACCATAAGGAGGATTCGTTACGATAAATGCTTTTTTACCTTCAGCATGGAAATCATCCCAATCTGCTAAAGTACGTTCTTCAATCTGGATTTGATCCAATAGTTTTTCGAAGCCTGCAGCAATAATATTTTGACGTGTGGCTTTAACAGCTTCCCAATCTGCATCGTAAGCATAAAATTTTGGTAAATCTTGTTCTAACGCTTTTTCATGGCGTTCAGCAGCTTCGGCTTTGAGAGATAACCATAAATCACGATCATGTCCATGCCAACCATTGAATCCAAAACGTCTCACTAATCCTGGTGCACGATCAGTGAGTATCATGAGTGACTCAATGATAAATGTCCCTGAACCACACATTGGATCTAAAATAATATCAGGTCGATAATTTGCTAAATCTGCTTTTAGTAATATCGCAGCTGCAAGGTTTTCTTTGATCGGAGCGTCAGTCATAAAGCGGCGATAGCCACGCTTGTGCAATGAGTCACCCGATAAATCTAAGCAATAAGTATGTTCAGTTTTACCAGCCAAAGCATAAAGGGTAATTTCAGGCTGTTTAATATCGATACTTGGACGCTTACCAACAGCTTCCATAAACGAATCGACTACACCGTCTTTCACACGTAAAGTTGCAAATTGAGTGTTTACTTTAATGTCTCGTTCAACATGTAAACGCACTGCGAAGGTGCTTTGCGGTGCAAAAATGAGAGACCAATCAAAGCTGATTGCACCTTCATAGAGTTCTTCTGCGACATCACGGGCATCGTGAGTATGTTCTAATTCGTGAGTGTGGATCGGTAACAACACGCGAGAAGCAAGTCTAGACCACATACAAACACGATATGCATTTTCTAGTGTACCTTTAAATACCAAACGTCCAGCAAAGCGTTGAATGTTTTGAATACCTAAATTTTCAAGTTCTTGTTGTAATAAGGTTTCAAGTCCATCCGCACAGGTCACCCAATAGTTTGTCAGACGTTGTGTAGAATTCATGCACATTTCCAAAAAAGCAGTTCAGCAATCGGCTATTTTAACTGATTTTTAATGAAACTGTCGGTGCAAATTTGTGTGATCGACCGCATTATTGACTATTATTTTTACTATTTTTAATCAATTTTCATAAAAATATTTTTTAAGTTTAAATGTGTTTTTAATTATTGGTACATATTTTGCTTTCTATGTGATGAATCAAGAATATACATTTCTCCCAACGACGTGAGGACTTTATGAAAGAAAGCATGAATAGTGAAATTAAGGTAAATGCTGAAGCTTTTGCTATCGCAACACAAATGTATGTTCGTTTAAGACGTGTATCCAGTCGTGTAATTGATGTGATGTACTTAGTTAACAATAAAGAATATGCAAAACACATTATAGAAATTGCTTTGGAAACAAGTGACGAAGAGTTGGCTCACTATGTTGATCGTTTACGTCCATTAATAGATTTATATCCAGAGCCTACGTTAGCCATAGTTGAAAATAAAAAGCTAGAAGAAACAGAAGAAAGCTATTTTATGGAAGTTACAGAAGAAGAAATTTATAAAGCTCAAGTCGCTCACCATTATATTGGTGCATTGCGATAAGTGATAATAATAAAAAAACAATAAGTGAAAAATAATTACAGCGTTACAAGGGTGTAGAGCTTTTTCTACATCCTTATTTTTTTGATTTTCTTTTCATCAAATTAACATGCAGAGAAAATATTAAATCGTTATTGTAGATCACCACTAAAAAGTTTTGCTGAGTGCTGAAAACTTCAACGACGAAAGAAATATAAAATCTGTATAATGCGTTAACTTAACGTATAAGGAATCTCTTATGCACGTGGCAGCATTGCATACTTTGAGTCAGATACAGCTCAATCAACAAGGAAATCTCAAGCATTTTTTAACGATTGAGGGGCTTTCAAAAGAAAGTCTGACTAAGATTTTGGATACAGCACAAAGCTTTTTAGATGATAATAATAATTTGATTAATCGTCCGCTTCTAGAACGGCGCACGGTAATGAATCTATTTTTTGAAAACTCTACTCGTACACGTACTACCTTTGAAGCAGCAGCTAAGCGTTTATCCGCAAATGTATTAAATATTGATATTGCACGCTCAAGTACATCTAAAGGTGAAACTTTGCGTGACACGCTGTGGAATTTAGAAGCTATGGCTGCGGACGTATTCGTCGTGCGTCATTCCTCTTCAGGTGCAGCGCACTTCATAGCAAAAGATGTATGTCCTAAGGTCGCAATTATTAATGCAGGTGATGGTCGTCATGCGCACCCAACGCAAGCGATGCTAGATATGCTGACCATTCGCCGTGAAACTAAAAAGCCTTTTGAGCAATTAAGCGTTGCAATTATTGGTGACATCAAACATTCACGTGTTGCACGTTCAAATGTCGCTGCTTTGCAGACATTGGGCTGTAAAGACATTCGAGTGATTGCACCGAATACTTTGTTACCTGTGGGTTTTAATGAATACGGTGAACATGTTCGCTTGTTCAATCAAATGGATGCAGGTGTGACTGACTGTGATGTCATCATTGCATTACGTATTCAGAATGAACGTATCGACTCTCCAGCATTATCATCTCAATCTGAGTTTTACAAGATGTATGGTTTAAATAAAGAACGTCTTGCTTTAGCTAAACCAGATTGTATTGTGATGCATCCTGGACCGATGAACCGTGGCGTTGAAATTGATTCGAGTGTCGCTGATGGCGATCAATCAGTGATTTTAAAACAGGTCACGAATGGTATTGCGGTTCGCATGGCAGTATTGGCACTTGCGATGCAAGGTCAGCTCCAAGAACAAGGTTTAATTGAAGCGATTGCTGTATAAGGGTGCTACACATGAGTATTGTAAAAATTGAAAATGTTCGTGTACTCGATCCAATTCAAAAAACAGATCAAGTTAAAACTGTTTATGTAGAGAACGGTAAAATTGTTGATGCAGCATCTCAAGTTGATCAGATGATTGATGGTCAAGGTAAATGGTTAATGCCAACTATGGTTGATCTCTGCGCGCGTTTGCGTGAACCAGGACAACAACAGCACGGCACATTAAAATCTGAGGGGAGAGCTGCGCGAGCAAACGGTATTTTGCATGTAATTACACCTCCTGACTCAAAGCCGATCGTGCAAGATAATGGTGCGTTGATCCATGGTCTAATTGAGAAAGCTCAACTAGATGGTGGTATTTATCTTCAAATTATTGGTGCTCAAACTCAAGGTTTAAATGGCAAGCAACCTTCTAATATGGCTGGTCTAAAAAAAGGTGGCTGTACTGCGGTTTCAAATGCTAATGCCGCCTTTGAAAATGATGATGTTGTGATTCGTACGCTTGAATATGCTGCTGGTCTAGATTTAACAGTAGTATTTTACGCAGAAGAGCCGCAAATCGCGAAAGATGGTTGTGCACACGAAGGCTTTATTGCATCGCGTCAGGGTTTGCCAATGATTCCTGCGATTGCTGAAACTGTGGCGATTGCTAAATATTTACTCATGATCGAAGCAACAGGTGTCAAAGCCCATTTTGGTTTATTGTCATGTGGCGCGTCTACTGATTTGATTCGTGCTGCGAAAGCCAAAGGTTTGCCAGTAACTGCGGATGTAGCAATGCATCAACTTCATTTAACTGAACAATTGACGGATGGATTTAATTCTCTAGCACATGTTCGTCCGCCACTGCGCTCTGAACAAGATAAAGCTTTGTTGCGTCAGGGTTTAAAAGAGGGCGTGATTGACGCTATCTGTACCCATCACGAACCATTAAGTAGTTCAGCAAAAATGGCTCCATTTGCTGAAACTCAACCAGGTATTACAGCGTTCGATACCTATGTCGGTTTAGGTGTTCAGCTTATCCAAGAAGGTGTTTTTGATGCTTTAGAATGGGTCGAAAAAGTTACCTTAAATCCTGCTAAAGTTGCCAATATGACTGAACGTTGGAAACAAGAAGCAGGTTGGGTACTGATTGATCCAGAGCTAGAGTGGACTGTTTCAAAAGAAACAATTTTATCTCAAGGTAAAAATACACCGCTATTAGGTCAAACCTTGAAAGGCAAAGTGCTTCAGACATTTATCTAAACTTTATTTCTAAGCAGAATAGGTCAAGTTACTTATTCTGCTTAATTATTTCAATTAGTTAATTCATTATTGTAATCTTTTCTTAAAGAGTTTATTGGTAGATTATTTCGCTTCTAAAAAGGTTCTATAAAAATGAGAATTACATTCATTGGTGCAGGGCGTGTTGCCTATCATTTAGCAAAAGTACTCCATCCTGATCACCAGATTGTACAAGTTTTTAGTCGTGATTTAGAAAAAGCCAATCGTTTAGCATCGTTAGTGGATGCTGTTGCCATCAGTGATTTTGAGCAATTAAGTTCTGATATTGATCTAGTGATCATCGCTATTTCAGATCAAGCAATAGCTGAAGTTATTCAAAAAATTAGCGCTTATTTGCAGCAAGTATTAATTGTACATACTTCAGGAAGTACAAGTTTAGAAGTTCTTTCAGTAGTTAACGACAAATCAGGTGTATTTTATCCTTTACAAACATTTAGTTATGAACGAGAGATTGACTGGACTACAACGCCTGTGTTTGTCGAGGCTGTAAACAATCATGATTTGGATTTACTCACCTCTTTAGCAGGTAGTTTGACTCAGAAGGTTTACCAATACAGCTCTCAACAGCGTCAGACATTGCACATGGCTGCTGTTTTTGCATGTAATTTTAGTAACTACTGTTATGATATTGCTAAACAAATTGTTGATGAACAACAGGTCGATTTTTCTTTACTTCACCCATTGATATTGGAGACTGCACAAAAAGCAACAATCAATGACCCTAAAGAAATGCAGACAGGTCCAGCTATGCGTGGTGATGAAAATATTTTAAAAATGCATCATAAGTTATTAGAAAAAGATGCAAGAAATGATCTTGTTGATGTTTATCAGCTCTTAAGTGAAGGTATTAAGACCCGTCATTTACCTGGTAAATAACCATAAATGTATAAATTGTATAATCTTTTTTGTCTAAACTAAGTTCGGTCGTGTTTGCATTTTTTATAATTAATAACAAGAGGAGCAGATCAGAAAATACCTGTATTAGAAAACTTAAGTATTGTTTATAAACACATTTAGCTGATATGAGTTGTTTAAATATCAGCTTAGAAATTAGGTAAATGTGTCTTGAACTTAATCAATTCTTTTGATTAAAACGATGTTTGCATTTTAGACATAAATAATCTTGAAAAATATTCTTGTCGATCACGACACCCGCTTTTTTTCCGAAAATATTACCAACGACGCCACCTGTAATCCCGACACTAATTGCACCCACGAAAGTTCCAATAGTTCCACCAACAATTACACCCAATGGACCTGCTACAGTTCCTATAGCTGCTCCAACTGATGCACCAGTTGCTGCACCACCTACTGTACCAGCAGTTGTGCCAGCAGCAGTCATTAAAACGCCACCTGTAGTTTTAAGTAATTTGTCATGATCACGTACTTCGATTTCTGTAGAACCACATTTGGGGCATTGCAGAGTTTTTTCCATAAAACCAACCTATCTTCATCTTTGGGCTAAATCATTGCACTGAATAGAGCACTCATTGTTTATGAAGCAATAATTTCTTCATTTGAGATCAAAATGATTCATTTTTTATTTTAGCTAAACATGAACAAAAAATATTTATAGATCATGTAAATAGAGGGTTGTAAATTTGAACACATTTGATTTTACAAAGTAAGCATATAGGTTTGATAGGTACAGCTTTTATAAGTTGTTTTAATAATTCACTTTTTGTCTTTTATATTTGAAATTTAAAATTGAGTTGGTTTTTAATAGGTTGAAATAGCATTAAATGTTGATATTTAATGCTATTTTTAAATTTTTGATGAATTACTACTTTATTTTTTTGAAAATAAAGTCATTGATCTTATGACCAGATTCAAGCCCGCGACGTTCGAATTTGGTCACTGGACGCCATTCAGGGCGAGGGTAGCTATTACCTTTACCCGCTAAATTTTCCATATCAGGACGATTGTCCAAAATATCAAGCATCCATTCTGCGTATGGTTCCCAGTCAGTAGCTGCGTGGAAAGTCCCACCAAGTTCCAACTTCTGTTCAACCAATTGCATACGCTCATGTATCACGAAGCGGCGTTTAAAATGACGCTTCTTCTGCCATGGATCTGGGAAATAAAGTTGTACACAGTTAATACTGTTGTCTGGCATTTCACGTAATACTTGGATTGCATCAGCATCCAATACAAATAAGTTCTTTAAACCTGCCATGCCTGCTTCATAGACACATTGTGCGATACCAGGAACATGTACTTCAATGCCTACAAAGTTGCGCTCAGGGTTTGCTTTAGCCATGAGTACTAAAGAACGTCCCATACCAAAACCGATTTCAACGGTTAATGGACGTTTGGGGTGCTCAAAGTGCTGACGTAAATCACCAACAGGGTATTCCAAAATTAAATCACGATGATCTTCTAAAGCAGTACGTTGTGACGTATTGAGCGGAGCTGAACGACGCATAAACGTCACAATTTCACGGTGCTCAGGCAAATTGTCGAGTTCCGTAATTTGCGTTTCTAACTGATCGTTTGACATGATTCTGGAGATATAAATATAGAAATGCCGTATTTTAAGTGTTCAGGTGTTCAAGTCAAACTTTTAAATCGTTTTATTTACTTGAAACTTTTTAGTAGTGATTAAAATTTGTCAAAAAAGCTTCATAGAGTTGTCATAGAAGTTGCATAGCCTAATTGCAATTTAAAACACTTAGTAAAAAACTATGAAAAATTTTAATTACCATTCGCTTACAATTTGTTTAGGTCTGTTAGGAGCTTCTTCTACATTTTCTATTGCACATGCGCAACTCATGTTTAGCCAATATGTTGATGGTAGTAGCAACCGTAAAGGTTTAGAGATCTATAATCCTGATGCGACAACAGTAAATTTAGCAGATTATGAAATCCAACAATTTAATAATGGGGGAACAGTCAAAACAGCAGCATTTCCTTTACAGGGGGCTTTAGCCAGTAAACAGAAATATCTAATCGGGCGTTCGGAATTACAAACACAATTAGGCAACAAAGTGAATCAAGTAGCAGGTCTATCATTCAATGGAGATGATGCGATTGTATTACTTTATCGTGGTACGCCTGTAGATCGTTTTGGACGGATAGGTGAGCGTCCAACTTCAGGTTGGGGCACTACAGTTTATAGTGTTGCTAATAGTTTTAAACGTATTCAAACTGATAATCCTGTGATCAGTGTTGATCCAACCAGTCCATTTGATTTAGATCAGTCTTGGCAAGCTTGGTCAGATCGAAATGATTTTTCAAATTTGTCAGGTTCAACAACAACGCCTCCAGTCAATGAATCAGTCGGCTGTAGCAGTACGGATACTCCAATTGCGAACTTAGCACAGTCAACTCAAAATCAAAATTATACGATTCGTGGGGTGATCACGGCGGACTATCGCTATAGCAATGGATTTTCAGGTTTCTATATACAAACACCAGATAGCAAGGCAACGCCAAATGTGAGTAATGCGATTTTTGTTTATATTCCTGCGAGCAGTGCTGTCAAAGGCGGACAAATCGGCGATGAGGTGATTTTACGCGGTCGTCTCACTAACTATCAAAACCAACTTCAAATTGATCAATTACAGCAAGACATACAAACCTGTAATCAAAATATGGCATCGCTAATTCAGCCACTTGATCTTAATTTGCCATTTACGAGTTTGACTGAAAATACAGGTAATACACCAAAACGCTATCAAGGCATGTTGGTGAAATTACCGCAAACTTTAACTGTCAGCGAGAACTATAATTTTGGGCGTTATGGTGAGTTGTCCCTGAGTCTTGGTCGCCTATTTATTCCTACCAATCTATATCCAGCTTTATCGAATGAAGCGAAGGCATTGGCACAGCAAAACCTGCTTTCTAAGATCATTTTTGATGATGGCTATAATAATCAAAATCGAGCACCATGGTTGCCACAAAATTTTAGTGCTTTAAGAACTTTACGTTCTGGATATCAATTAAAGAATGCACAAGGCATTTTGGAATATCGCTTTAATGCTTGGCGTGTACAACCAATTGCAGGTGCAAACTTGCCTGAAGTCGTTACCACGACTAATCCACGTACGACAATTGCTGTGAAACAAACTAAACATATTCGTGCTGCAGCATTCAACGTGTTGAACTATGACAATGGCAAGAATGGTTTCCCTACAGAACGTGGTGCGAACAGTCAGGCTGAATTTGATAAGCAACATGCCAAAATCATAAACGCATTAAAATCCATTGATGCTGATGTGTATGGTTTGATGGAGATTGCCAATAATGGTTATGGTAGTGATAGTGCGGTTGCTTATTTAACCAAAGCTTTAGGACCTGATTGGAAATATGTAATTCCTGAAGGTTTAAATCAATTAGGCACAGATGTGATTGCTGTGGCGATTATTTATAATAGCAAACGTGTTCAACCAGTGAATAAAGCAGCCGTTCTAGATCTGGGTGAAAAGAATCGTTCGACTATCGCACAATCATTCAAACCAGTGCATGGTGGACAAATTTTCACAGTGATTCCAAATCATCTTAAATCTAAAAGTTGTTCGGGCGTTGACTTGAACTCGCTTGATGCAGATCAAAAAGATGGTCAAGGCTGCTGGAATCCGACTCGTGTTAAAGCCGTCGAACAGCTCACTCAGTGGATTGCAAAGAATCCTACCCAAGTCAAAAATCCAAATATTTTGTTGCTTGGTGATATGAATAGCTATGCCAAAGAAGACCCAATTTTAGCTTTTGAAAAAGCCAACTACAAAGTTCTAATCAATGACAGCAAAATCGGCGAGGGTACGAACGCTTATAGTTACGTCTTTGGGGTTTTCAGTAATAGTGATGGTTATGGTGGAGCAGGTAATCTTGATCATGCGATTGCTGATGCAAATCTCTATAAACGTGTAGTTAAAGCTTTTGCTTGGCATATCAATGCTGATGAGCCGACGGTACTTGATTACAATGAAGAATATAAAACTGATGAGCAAAAAGAACTTTTCTTTGCTGCAGACCCATATCGTTCATCTGACCATGACCCTGTCATTGTAGACTTAGACTTAAAAACACCAGATGCTCAGCTAGAACCGAATCAGAAAAATATCATTGTCGAGTTCTTAAATTCTCTATTTGAGTGGTTAGGTAAGCTTTTTGGTCGAGCTTAACTACATTCCGTGACATTGTGCAGTTTGTTTTTTCATAAATTAATCAATCGTCACGGAATATAACTTGCAAGCTAGAAAAAAATTCATTAATAGTAGATGGGTAGATGTTTTTAGCATTAGAGCTATTATAAATTTAAATCTATATCTGTTCTCGATGTTCATTCGAAGTTCAAGAGCATAAGTAGTTAGATAACAAGGATTAGAGATGAAGTTGTATTATTCACCAGGCGCATGTTCGTTAGCGGCACACATTATTTTAAATGAAATAAATGTTGATTTTGATTTAGAACGAGTTGATTTAAAAACGCATAAAACTTCTAAAGGTGCAGATTATTACGAGATTAATCCTAAGGGTTATGTCCCAGCACTAGAAATTAATCCAGGTCTAATTTTGACTGAAAATGTAGCGATATTACCATTCTTAGCACAACACGATCCAAAGCAAGATTTAATTCCACCATCAGGGATGGGACGAGCTAAGGTATTGGAATGGTTGGGTTATTTGAACTCAGAACTTCATGATGCATATGCTGTTTTCTTTGGTGGTAAACTTACAGATGATGAAAAGACCAAAGCATATGCAGAAGTAGATCGTTTACTTAAATATATCGATAATTATTTAGCTGAATCTGAATATGATTATCTAGTTGATGATAATTTTGGTCCAGCGGATGCATATTTATTTGTACTGACAAACTGGTCAAATCATATTGAGCATGATTTAACGCCTTATACCAATATTATCGCGCTACGAAATAAAGTTGCAGAACGTCAGTCTGTACAAATTGCAATGCGTGATGAAGGTTTGTTTAATTAAAAATGTACAAATAAAAAAGCCTCTGTCTACAGAGGCTTTTTTATTATCAACAAATTATTGTTGAGCTTTTTCTTTCACTTCAGCTGCACCTGATTCTACAGCACCAGCAACATTCGCAGTTGCATCACGTGCAGCAGCTTCAGTTTTAGCAGCGGCTTCAGCGGTTGCGTGAGCAGTATGATCAGCAGCAGCGTCGATTTGATCAGCAGCAGTATCAACTGCTGTAGCTACATTGGTTGTTGCAGCATCAGCAGCATTTTTCACATCAGCGCCAGCTTGCTCAGCTGCGTTTTCTAAATGTTCACCCGTTGTTGCACCAGTTTCAGGTGCTTTATCTTTATTACAGCCTACAAGAGCAACAGTAGCAGCTAGACCTAACGCAACAAGTAATTTATTCATTTTCATATTTCCTTTTTCGTTGTGGCATCCAACAAGTATGGATATCGAAAATATAAACACAAAGCGAGTGAATAAGAAAGTTACAAATTTGTTGATAACTTGTAAAAACACACACTTACATTGTTAAATGTAAGTGTGGTCACAAAACAAGATATTGACTTAGTTCGTAGAACGAATCATGTAATCAAAGGCAGATAATGCTGCTTTCGCACCTTCGCCTGTTGCGATGATGATTTGCTTGTATGGTACTGTCGTACAATCACCTGCAGCAAATACACCCTGTACATTGGTTTCATTACGATCGTTAATCACAATCTCACCACGATTGCTGAGTTCAACTG
>NZ_MELG01000106.1:0-7094 GCF_001767535.1 Acinetobacter sp. GWC1_38_13
TGTTTTGGAGAAATCTCAATGAAAAAATTGCTTCTTGCTGCTACTGTAGCAACTTTAGCCATGAATGCAGCGCAAGCAGCACCAACATTGTATGGTAAGCTCAACGTAACTTTAGACAATATTGACAACAACGGTTTTAAAGACGAAAGCGTAATTAAAGTGAACTCTAACGCTTCACGTATTGGCGTGAAAGGCGAAGAAAAATTAACAGATAACCTTTCAGCAGTTTACTTAGCGGAATGGGAAATTAGTGCGGATGGAGACGGTGATGTATTTAAAAACCGTAACCGTTTTGTCGGTATTAAATCTAACGGCGTTGCAACTTTAAAAGTTGGTCAACACGATTCTTACTTCAAAACTGCAGCTGGTAATAACCAAGATATTTTTAACGATCACAATGAACTTGACATGACTGCAGTTTTAGCTGGTGAAGATCGCCCAAAGAATATTATTGGTTTTGAGACTGATAAAAAATTACTGGGTGGCTTAGCATTTAACATTATGTTCCAACAAGGTGAAAATGCAGCAACATCTGCAACTGCAAAAAAATCTACAACTTCACTAGCTGGCGTTACTAAAGAAACAACTGTAGTTACAAACTATGGTTTAAAAGATGCACGTGATGGTTTTGGTGATGGTGTTTCAGCATCTCTTACGTATGAAAACAAAGATATGGGCTTAGCTGCTGCAGTTGCTGCAAACCGTGCGATCGCTTCAAAATTCAATGCTTATGATTTGTCAGGTATTTATACCGATGCTGTGCGTGTAACAGGTTCTTTAGACTTGGGCGCAATGGGTGCTAGTGGTTTAGTATTGGGTGCTTTATGGCAAACAGCTAAGCCTACAGATGATGTTGTGGCTGTCATCACAACGACTAAAGAAACTAATAAACCAGACACAGTCAAAAATAATTCATTTAAAGGCTTAAAAGAAGATGCTTATGGCGTAACAGCTGCGTATGCAATTCCATCAACACCTGTGAAGTTAAAAGCACAGTACATTTCTGCAACGACTGAAGTCGATGGTATGAAAGACCGTCAACAAGACCTTTACGGTGTAGGTGCTGACTACCAAATCAACAAACAAGCTCGTTTCTACGGTATTGTTGCTCAGCAAAAACGTGACTGGTTAACTAAAGATGATAAGAAAACCAATATTGGTTTAGGTATGGAATATAATTTCTAAATTGAGATTATCGTTCTACAAAAAAGGGCATTCAAATGAATGCCCTTTTCTTTTTGATTGATTATTTTTTTAAGAATCCACTTACTAAATTTAAGACATTCTGAATATCTTGATTTGCTTCTTGAGGATTTGTACTAGAGCCTTGTGGTGTCAAAGAATCAATAACTTGTGGTAGAACTGATGCTATTGCACCATAAATTGCCTGTTTAGGCGCTTGTGTTTGTTGTGCAACTTGTTCAACATCTTGATCATCAAATAAATTTTGAATATTTTGAGTTGGAACATCTTGAGCATTTTGTTGTTGTGGATCGACCCAACTTTGGACCTGATTTGCTAAACCTGCATTTTTTAGTTTATCTAAAGCAGCTTGCAAACCGCCTTGTTTTTGAATCCATGCAAGAATTAAAGGTAAAACTGCTATCAGTAACGTTTGTGCTGTACCACCGCGGTTACTAGTATTGGTCTGAGTAGAATTACCACTATTCCCCGCACCTAACTGACCTAATACTGAACCAAGAATTCCGCCTAAACCGCCTTGTTGTTGGTTTTGATTGTTTTGTTGTTGTCCACCAAGTTGACCTAAAACTGAGCCTAAAATTCCGCCCAAACCACTTTGCCCAGTCGTTTGCTGTTGTCCACCTAAAGCTTGTTTCGCCAGTATTTCAACAATATTTGCTAAATCCGTCATGACTTATCCTTTGGAATTATTTATTCCAAAAGAATACGCTGCTTTGAAAAAACAAAACAAAGATGATTTGTTAATTTTTGCAAGAACTTGCAATCAAAAGCAAGGATTTAGCTTAGCTAAATCCGGCCTGATCACCAGCGGAACTTATCCCAGTTTTCAGGATTTGCCCAGAACTTAGAATTAAACCAGTCAGGAACATGTTTATAAGTTAAAATATTAAACTGCCATAAAGCAAAATCGCTTTCATGCGTGGTTTTATCAATCAATTGAGTAAAACCAAGTGAACGCAGTAACTTTTCATCAGTTAATTTACTCACGACAACGATACGTTTTGCCATCAAATCTCGAAGCTTGACTAATAGTTGGGATTTTTGAGAATCACTGATAGTTTGCATTTCTTCTGTATCAAATAATACAAAACCTAAATCATATCGCTGCGTAAAAGGCAGATTTAAAAAGTCAGTTACGTTAAAATAATTCCATTGAATAGAAGCATTTTGGTCAATTTTCTGACCTATACAAAGTGCAGTATGAATCGGCTGCTCTTTAGATAAATCGTCTAGCATAGAAGTGATGACATTTTGTTCAGCCATACTGCAACCCTTGATTGAGAAAGATGAGAGTTTATTAATGGAACTACAGGGCATTTGCCATAAAATGCATGCAGCACTCAAAACGCATAGTGTAACTGATCAATCAACACGCAAGGCAAATGTTGAATATAAATTTATCCTAGATCGTTCAGAAACTGATCTACCGTTTGTGTTGGGTCAAGAGTTAGAGATTGAATGGACTGGAAATATTTTTTGTACATCTTGTGGTGCAAAAACACCTAAATCATATTCGCAAGGACATTGCTTTAAATGCTTTAAAACAAAAGCTGAATGTGACTTGTGTATTATGAAACCTGAAACCTGTCATTATCATTTAGGTACATGCCGTGAAAATGATTTTGCACACAATGTCTGCTTCCAACCACATATTATTTATTTAGCGAACTCTAGTGCCTTAAAAATCGGAATCACCCGTATCGTGAATATGCCAACACGTTGGTTAGATCAAGGTGCGACACAAGCTCTCCCAATCATGAAAGTGGGTTCACGCCGTTTATCAGGACATTTAGAAACATTATTTGGCACTCAAATCGCTGATAAAACTGATTGGCGTAAATTGCTTAAAGGCGAAGCTGAGCCACTAAATTTAATTGAACAGCGCGATCAGATTATTGAAGAATTTGCACCTAAGATTCAAAGTATTCGTGATGAGTTCAGTCAAAATCTAGAGTTTAATGAAAATCTAGAATTACTAGAAAATGAAATACCACATGAGTTTATATACCCTGTGGAACAATATCCTGAAAAAATAAAATCACTAAATTTGGATAAGACTCCAAAAATACGCGGTGTATTACAAGGTATCAAAGGTCAATACCTGATACTTGATATTGGCGTGATCAATATTCGAAAATATACAGGTTATGAACTAATTCTTCGAGCTTGAATGACTTGAATACAGGTGGCTACGTTGCCACCTTTTTATTTATCAAGAGCTCAAAGAGTTCAATATCGCTTGGACTGGATCTTCAGTATTCCCTGAGATGAGCTGCTTATGCATACTAAGATGTTGCATCATTTGAATATGTGCAGTTTCGTGATCCATCAATTTCTCAATTGAAGTTGCTAAATGCTGTGGCGTTGCATCTGCTTGTATTAATTCTTCAATTACCTTTTTGCCAGCAATAATATTGGGCAAAGAATAATATGGTATTTTGACTAAAAATTTCGCAATTAGATAGGTTAACCAGTTTAATTTATAGAATGTCACCATCGGACGGTGCAATAACATCGCTTCAAGTGTCGCTGTGCCAGATGCTAAAGCAACTATGTCACTCGCATTCATCACCATACGTCCAATTTTTGATTCAGCATCTGAATTTTCTAAAACATGAATTTTAGCCTTTAAACTCGTCCCTACATTCTGTAAACCCTGCTCTATCTGTTGCTTACGAGCATCATTGATTGCAGGTATCAGAAACTCAAGCTCTGGATATTTTCGATGTAAAATCTCGGCAGCATCCGTCAATAATGGCAATAATCGTTCGATTTCACCGCGACGACTGCCAGGAAGTAATGCAATATGAGTTTTATTTGCGGCTAAACCTAATTGATGTTTCGCTTCAATAATCGGATTCTTGAGAGGTAATTGTTTTGCTAAAGGGTGTCCTACAAATGCTGCTGGCACCTCATAATTTTCATAGAATGTTTTTTCAAATGGAAACAAACAAAGGACTAAATCTATACTTCGTTTAATGCCATGAACTCGTCCTTGACGCCAAGCCCAAACTGAAGGACTCACATATTGAACTGTTTTGATTGGTAAATTGTTTTCTTTAATCGTTTTAGATAGACGTAGATTGAAATCTGGCGCATCTATTCCTATAAAAATATCTACGGGACGTTCAGTCCATCTTTCAACTAGACCATCACGTACAGCAAATAATTTTTTTAGGTCTTTTAAGACTTCCACAATTCCCATCACAGATAGTATTTCCATAGGATAATAACTATGAAAACCTTCAGCGATCATTTGCGGGCCACCAATACCCTCAAATTCAACATCTATGCCTTGTTCGCGAAAACTACGCATGAGTTTAACTCCTAGCGTATCACCAGAAACTTCACCCACGACGATCCCAATTTTTAGTTTTTGCTTTAACAAGACAACTGCCCCATTCAAATGTTTGAAATATTTTAACAAAATGATTTTACATTGAATCGCATCAAAGATGACAATTTGTTCTTGATTAGTGAACATTATGAATCATCTGTATTAGCATTAATTATTCTTATATCCATTTGTATTTACGATTAAAGTAAAATTGAATAGAATTGATTTACATAATAGTATAAACAAGAATCATTTTCATATGTAATTAATTCTATTTAATATCGTTGTGAACTTCATGCCTAAGACTTCTTTAAATACATATAGCGATAAACTAAATGTTTTATTCCGCTTCTTTCTAACCTTTGTGATCGGGTATGTATGTACAGCTTTTTTATGTATGAGCCTTACTCAAGTTTTTCAGGCCTTTTTAGCTAATGCTGAAGCGATTTATCTAGCCGCATTCATTTCCATATTTTTTTATCTCAGTTTTATCATTGTTGGATTTTGTTTTTCTTCTTTATCTAAGCTCGCCCTAACAAGTTTCGCACTCACCATATTTCTATTTGGCTTATCAGCAGGTTTGAATTAAAAAATGCAGAATAAAAGTGTTCGCCAGTCAATGGCTTGGCTTCATACTTGGACGGGCTTAATTTTCGGATGGCTGCTATTTGCTATTTTTTTGATGGGTACAAGCTCCTACTATCGGCATCAAATCACTTTATGGATGCAGCCACAACTTGCGCAATATCAAATCAATCAGGATACGGCAATCCTAACTGCAACTCATTACCTATCCCAAAATGCTAGTGATGCTAAAACGTGGTATTTAAAAGTTGCTAATTCTGAAGAACCTGTAAATAAAATTTATTGGGAAAAAGCTAGTGGTGGTTACGAAAGTAAAAGCTTAGACGCTAATACTGGCAAAGAACTTCAATTATCTCATACTCAAGGCGGCGACTTTTTTTACAATTTTCATTTTCAGTTATACGGCATGCCTGTGTTTATTGGCAGGCTCATCGCAAGCCTTGCAGCATTCATCATGTTAATTGCACTGGTATCTGGCATTATTACCCACAAAAAGATATTTACCGACTTCTTTACACTCAGAACATTTAAATCACAACGGTCTTGGCTTGATTTTCATAATGTGACATCAGTTTTAGCTCTTCCTTTTTTTCTGACGATAACGTTTACAGGCTTAGCCATTTTCTTTTATTTATATCTCCCTTGGGGAATGAAAAAACTCTATCCAGAAAATCCTTATCAATATTTCACTGAAATACGAACCGTAGCTACGAATTCAAATACGATAACATCCCCTCAAATAAGCAACATGATATCGACAGAGGATCTTTTGACTCGAATCAAACAACAATGGGGAGATCGATCACTTGCTACTTTTGAGGTTAAAAATCCAAATACGGATCAAGCCGTAATAACGATCAAACAACTTGAAGATCGTTCAATCACGCTGAATCAACCGCAAATCGTATTTGATGGAACTGGGAAGATATTAAGTAATACAAGAAATAATAGTGCTATAGCTACTTTAAATGCTGGAGTTTATGGACTTCACATGGCAACTTTTGCCCAACCTTTTTTAAGATTTGCCTTTTTTTGCTCAGGAGTTCTTGGCTGTCTGATGATTGCGTCAGGGCTATTGCTGTGGAGTCTTAAACGACAAATTCAGTATAAGTCCCCAAAATTCCATTTTGGTTACTACCTTGTTGATCGCTTAAATATTGCAAGTTTTATTGGTCTTCCGATTGCTATGTTGAGCTATTTTTTAGTGAATCGGTTGATTTCAAGTCCTAGCGCTGATCTTAATTATGAAATTTATACATTTTTTAGCGTTTGGATGCTTAGTTTTGTATTGGCTTTATTCACACCTAAGCAATATTTATGGAAATCTCAGATTGTGATCTTTGCTCTACTCGCTTTCAGTTTGCCCTTATATAACCTGTTCTATTTGCTTAATCATGACCTTATAGCAAACTTGGAAAGTTACTGGTTATTTCTACGTGTTGATCTATTCTTTGTTGCCTGTGCTTGTTTTGCAGCATTCATTTATAAAAACATTCAGCCAATACAAATCAAGTCAACTCAGAAAATTAAAAGCAAACTGATTAAAAATGGAGTGAATGTGTGATTTTCTTTAGTTTATTACTGACTTTAATCGGTATGTTCATCTTGTATCGTTGTAGTTCTAAACAACAGTCTAAAGTTCATTTGAAATATCAAAAAATAATGACGACCTATCCAGTGCAATTTCGAATCTTGGCTTTTCTTTTATTCCTAATTTCAGGAAGTTTATTGTGTTGGATTGAGGGAATATCAATCGGATTCGTCAGTTGGTGGATATTTGCAACACCCATCACCTTCCTATTGGTTTTAAAAATCAATCATGTCTTAACACCTAAAGTCAAACACAAATGACGTTAAAAAATCTTCCTTTAGCTTTTTTTTGCGTAAGCGTCCGCTGAACCCCATGCCTATTTTTTAATTTGAGTTGGATTTCCAGCGATGTGGCAGTAATTCTTCTATTTGGGTCGCT
>NZ_MELG01000107.1:0-6839 GCF_001767535.1 Acinetobacter sp. GWC1_38_13
GCCAGATTCTGCCTGTTTCAAGATGGACATGATCTGACTGTCAGTAAATTTAGATGTTTTCATGCAGAATCTCCTGCTCGTATCTTAAGAGAAAATTCTACTTTTAGATCCTATTATTTTTAGGGGGGATTACCATAGAAGATGCTGCAAACAAGAATATTCCTGCGACTTATACTTTAGAGCTCTTAGCTGCGCAAAGATGGTTGGAACATCTTATAGTTCACTGTAGCCGTGTAGCAATCTTGTTGAGTGATACAACACACATATTAGTGGATGATGAAGTAGAGTTAGCTCATTAAAATATAACTTTTCATAAATCCTACGTTTTCTACTTTCCTACTCAGCTGACAAGCCTATAATGATTGAGAATCATTCCAAATCTAATAAGGAAATAACATGTCGACCGATCAACAATTTCCAACGCCTGCAAACTTAGGGATAGCAGTATATTCAAACAATGCTGAAGCGATTGGTAATACACCATTGGTTCGTATCAATCGTCTGATTAAAACTGGCGCAACAGTATTGGCAAAAGTTGAAAGTCGTAATCCTGCATTCTCAGTGAAATGCCGTATTGGTGCAGCTTTGATTGCGGATGCGGAAAAGCGTGGTGTGTTGAAAGCGGGTATGCATATTGTTGAACCAACCAGTGGCAATACAGGAATTGCATTAGCATTCGTTGCAGCAGCAAAAGGTTATCCAATCACTTTGACAATGCCAGCCAGTATGAGTTTAGAACGCAGAAAAGTATTAAAAGCTTTAGGCGCGAATCTTGTTTTAACTGAACCTGCTAAAGGTATGAAAGGTGCAGTAGATGAAGCGGTTCGTTTAGCAACGGAAAATCCAGAGCTTTATTTTCTACCACAACAATTTGAAAATCCAGCCAATCCACAGATTCATGTTGACACTACAGGTCCAGAAATCTGGCAGGCAACCAATGGAGAAGTTGATATTCTAGTTGCAGGTGTTGGCACGGGCGGGACAATTACTGGCATTTCTCGTTATTTTGAGCAAGTTCAGAATAAGCCAATTTATTCTGTCGCAGTTGAACCTGCTGAATCTCCAATCATTACTCAAACAAAAAATGGCGAAAGCATTTCACCCGCACCGCATAAGATTCAAGGTATTGGAGCAAACTTCATTCCTAAGAACTTAGATTTGGATTTGGTGGATGAGGTTGTACCCGTAAATAGTGCCGATGCGATTGAGTGGGCAAGAAAGTGTGCAACTCAAGAAGGCATTTTGGTTGGTATCTCAAGTGGTGCAGCTTTAGCAGCAGCAGCTCAAATTGCAGAACGTCCTGAAAATACCGGTAAAACCATTGTGGTGATCTTGCCTGATAGTGGTGAGCGTTATTTATCTTCTGTTTTATTTGAAGGTTTATTTGACGAAGTTTGATTCTATTGTTTAGTGAGTAAAAACCATGCCTAAGCGCATGGTTTTTTTATTACTTCATTCTTATAAGGCTTTCTTTAAGGTTTTTTCATGGCGCTTAACTGAGCGTGCATATTTCTTCGCTTTATGGCGAGTCCAAAAACTACGTTCATAGCCTGTCGGTCCAACATTGTAATACGCTACAGCTTTAGACCAACTGCCAGCAGATTTGTAATAGCTAGAAAGAATATAAGCACCACAGTTGATATTGGTATTTTCATCATACAAATTGCCAGGGCAAGATGTACTCCAATAACTAGAAATAATTTGAGTTAGACCAATCGCACCTGTGGGAGAACGCGCTGAGCTATTAAAATTTGATTCTTGGCGAATTAGTGCAGCAAGTAAAGTCGGTGAAACATCATAACGTTCAGCACTTTGCACAATCATAGGAGATAAACGATTGGCAGTATTTGGAGCAACAGAATAAGCATTTTGCAAACCTGAAGACAATTGATTAGATCGGTTTGCAAATGACCCGCTTAAACTACTGCATGCTGTCATACTGATCGCTATCATGATCAAACTAATTTTTAAAATCATTCCATTAAATTTATTGATACGACTGTATTGATCAGTATGATTGAATAAGAATTGCAAAATAATAAACCAAAAGTACAAAGATGAATTGATGGTATTAACACCATGTAAATGAGTCAATAATAGTTATTTTGCGATCATGTGAAGAGCATTGTTTAGATATAAAAAAAGCCCCGACATCCTGTCGAGGCTTTTTCATATTTGGTTTCTTGCCGTTAACTCCTGTCAACGACCACGTCCTGTGCTTCTTGTTGTTCTGAATGAGACTTCCTGTCTCTTTATGATTCTTATAATAGAGCTTTATACTTTAGTCGTATATTCGCTAATCACCGCAACTGATGTACGTATATGCGTACATGATGTAATCATAATGCTTCTTTTAAAGCTTGCTCATGGCGTTTTACTGAGTTGGCGTAGCGATGTGCTTGATTGCGCATGTAAAGACTTCTTTTATAACCGGTTGGCCCGACATTGTAATAACCAAGTGCTTTGAACCAATCACCAGTCGCTTGATAGTATTTTGCAAGAATGTATGCGCCACAATTAATATTAATCTGTTCATCATAAAGATTTCCAGAACAGGTCTGTTGCCAAAACTTGGGACGTACTTGGGTCAAACCTACGGCATCTGCTGATGATCTGGCATTGGCGATATAGCTAGATTCTTGTCGAATCAGTGCAGCAAGTAAATGTGGAGAAATATTATAAGATTCAGCGCTTTGCAGAATCATGGGTGCGACACGATTTGCAGTTGTTGGATGAACAGAAAAAGCCATTTGAATGCCTTGTGAAAATTGCTGTGAATAGCTGATTGTTGGTGATTTTGTTGTTGTACATGCAACGATGAAGTAGGCACTAATAACAATAAAGCTGAGTTTAAGACATTTGTTTTGAAACTGAGTAAAAGAAAATCTGTATCGCGTTATCATTGTGAAAAAGGTGTGTCCATTCTATAAAAGCACGCGGATAGTAAAAAGAGGCCTAGTTCGGGTCAATGATGGTTCATAGGCAAAATCGTTGGTTTTTATATTTTAGGCTTGACTTAATTTAGAAAAAAAAAGAAGCCTCGACTTCCTGTCGAGGCTTCTTCGTATTTGGTGCTATCACCAACTCCTGTCGATGACCACGTCCTGTGCTTTTTGTTATTTTAAATGAGACATCCTGTCTCTATGTCTTGCATTCTAGGTAAGTATTGGCATGTTGTATATGCGTCAATCACCTGATTTCGTGTAGGCTGTGGCTTACATAGTTGAATATCTCAATGCTTCAAATTGGCTGTCTTTATTATCCATGCTACTAGCCTTTGAGCAATCGGTGCACAGACTAATACACTTGGAAATGCAAACATCCACGCCACAATCCAAGCTGACATCCACATCGAAAAGAAGTTATCAATTAAACCTACCGCTTTAAAGGTGGTAATTCCTGAGATAAGAAATGACATCATGCAAGATAATATGAATGGAAATAAAAGACTTGCTGCCTTCACGTAATCACCTCTGAATTGCATTTAAATTTAATGCAAAATTTTGTCCGAATAATTGAGCGGTTTTAATATCACCAAAATCAAACGCATTGGCTGCACTTTGATGTTCAGCTTGCGCTATTAAACCTGACCAAGAACCAAGACGATTGAGTGCCTGAGTATAAGGTACACCTTGGTGTTGTTCAGGTAGAACAGGATTACCAATCCATATCATACCGTGTTGCATACAAAAGGTGAAAAGTGAAATGAGTGTCGACTGTTTATCTCCAGCAGGAAGTGATGAAACCGTAAATCCTGCCGCGAGTTTTCCTTTTAGGCTTTGCTTTTTCCATAATGCTCCTGTGAGATCCATCAGTTGTTTGAAGGTGCCTGAAACACCGCCTAAATAAGTTGGACTACCCCAAATGAGTCCATCATATTGGGTGATGAGGTCTGGATGAGCCATCAATGATTCTGCTGTAAACAAATCAATTTGAATATTCTCTACTTGTGCAGCACCTATTTGAATTTGCTCTGCAATAAATTGTGTATGACCTTGGCGGCTATGATAGATAATTGCGATAGATTTCATAGTGTTGTCCTCGATTAGAAAAAATTAAATAATTCAGCGGTGAGAAATAAACCACACCCAAAAATACTGTGATTGATCAAACTTTTGATGCGGTTAATAAAAGGCTGAGGTGTTTTTGAGGCAGCGATACCTAAACCCATCGCGGGTTGCATGATCAGGAAAGGGATCAAAACAGTGATCACACCAAAGGAAAGTGCAGAAGGAAATTGAGGTTGAGCCAATCAATTTTGGCCTACCATTAAAATAAAGCTGAAAGAGAAAATGACACCCACACTGTAATGAGCAATCCAGCCAAGTAGATATTCATGTCGAATTTCTGGACTTTGAGCAATGGATTGATGCTGGATTTTTCCACGCAAAATCCAGCCAACCCAACGCCCAAGTAAAGCAAAATTTAACGTTGGGATATTGAATCTTTTTAATATCAACAACCAAATATCCATGATGATGGTTGCACCAATACCAAGTCCAAAAATGTAGATCAATCGTTCCAACACATTCATTTCATCACCTTGAGCCTTTACCAATAAAATCTGATAAATTGATTGTGCAAGTTCAAGTCAACTTGAAGTCAAGGGGTATTTATGGATATTGGTGAAGTCGCAAAAAAAGCAAAGCTCACGACATCGACATTGCGCTTTTATGAAGAGAAAGGGTTAATCAAATCGATTGGTCGTCATGGCTTACGTCGTCAGTACAGTAAACAAGTTTTGGATCAACTGGCTCTCATTGCATTAGGTCGAGCAGCAGGCTTTTCATTGGATGAAATTGCAAGCATGTTTGGGCAGGATGGAAAGCCTGAGTTGGATCGGAAAATGCTGAATGATAAGGCAGAACAATTAGAACAAATGACACGACGTTTACATTTCATCAGCGAAGGATTGAGACATGCTGCGGTATGTCCTGCAGAAAATCATATGCAATGTCCGACTTTTCAGAATTATTTAAAAGCTGCGATTGCAGGTGAATATCAGCCCACAAAACTCCAAAACAAAACAGAGTTTTAAGGAGAAAGCATCGGATTGCATCGCCATAAAGATGTCATTTTATTGAAGTCAAAGTTTCATAAAAACTTGTTCTAATTTTTCTTAATTTTTACCAAATGTATAAAACCATGAACAAGAAAACTTTATTGGCTTTATTGTGCTGTAGTGCTTTGGCTTTAACGGCATGTAATGATGATGATCAAGATCAAAAAACATCGGTAGATCAAGTGACTGAGCCAACCTTGATTTCTTTTGCTAAGCTGCCTGTAGAAACCTATGCGATTGGACCTGATTCTGGCAACGCTGTCAGTGGAGCGAATGGTATTTATCCACCATTTAAAGGGCAACCTATACAAGGTTTCTCGGCTGCTTTGAAAAATGAAGACGGTAGTTATATGGCGATGTCTGATAATGGTTTTGGTACGCAAGACAATTCAGCGGATTATTTATTGCGTATTTATAAAATCAAAACCGATTTCAGAACAAAAAATAAAGGCACAGGGCAAGTTTCAGTCCAAAGCTTTATTCAATTACGTGATCCCAATAAACGTATTCCATTTGAAATTGTGAATGGAAATACTTCAGAACGTTTATTAACAGGTGCTGATTTTGATCCTGAGTCGATGCAACGTGCAGCAGATGGGAGCTATTGGATCGGTGATGAGTTTGGCCCTTACTTATTACATTTCTCAGCAGAAGGAATTTTATTGGATGCTCCAATTGGATTGCCTAATCCTTTAAATCCAGTCCAAGACCTACGTTCTCCACAAAACCAATTCAACAAAGCCAACATCAATTTTGTTGAGCCTTTGGTACAGCGCAGTGGCGGCTTTGAGGGAATGGCGATTTCTCCAGATGGCAAATATCTATATCCTCTACTGGAAAAGCCATTGCTGAATGATGCAACAGGTCAACTTCTGATTTCTCAATTTGATATTCAGAAGAAAAGCTATACGGGACAATATTATTGGTTCGCTTTAAATAGCAAGGCAACCAATATCGGTGATTTCCAATTGTTTAGTGATAAAGATGGCATCATCATCGAACGTGATGCGAGCCAAAATAATTTAGGCGGGTATAAAAAGCTGATACGGGTCACTTTGACCGAGCCTAAACAAATGGTAGTGCGTGAAGATTTGTTGGATTTAATCAAAATTGCCAATCCAAATTTACTCTATGGCACAGCGCGTGAAGGGGATATTGGAACAGGTCAGGTCTTTGCTTTCCCATTTGAAACGATTGAAGATGTAATTATTGAAAATGGAACGACATTAACTGTATTGAATGACAATAATTTCCCAGGTTCTTCGGGACGTAATGCCAAACTTGCGGACGACAACGAAATTATCCAGATTCGTTTGCCGAAAGCATTATTTTAAACGTCGGGTAAAATTAGCCGAAATGGTCATTCCTCATTTCGGTTGAAAGCGTATACTGATCAGGCAGAAGGAGTCCTCATGTCTGAATCAGTTACACGCCCAACCCATATTGAATATGGTTCAAAATCTTTTACCGCGATTTTATGGTCTTTGTTCTTTGCTGGTTTTGCTTCCTTTTCATCCTTGTACTGTGTACAGCCGATGATGCCGATCTTTGCAAAATTCTTTCAGGTCACACCGACCCACAGTAGTTTCCCTTTATCTTTTTCAACCATTGCACTCGCGATTGGTTTGTTGTTCACAGGATTCATATCTGATCGTTATGGACGCAAAAGGATTATGGTGTTTGCCTTATTTTTTGTTTCCGTATTATTGCTGATTAGTGCTTCATTTCCGATTTGGGAAATTTTTCTGACTACTCGTATTTTTATTGGCTTAGCTGT
>NZ_MELG01000108.1:0-185 GCF_001767535.1 Acinetobacter sp. GWC1_38_13
ATAGCCGGTGTTTCAAGGGCTTCAATTGTTGTGATTGCATCTACTTTAGTGATGTTTAAATTGCCTGAGGCTGGAATTTTATTGATCCTTGCGGTTGATCAATTTTTGGATATGGGCAGAACTGCAACAAATGTCATAGGCAACAGTATTGCTACAGCTGTGATTGCTAGAACTGAGGTGGGCAA
>NZ_MELG01000108.1:246-17174 GCF_001767535.1 Acinetobacter sp. GWC1_38_13
GCAGATAACACCTAACTTTTGAAACCAGTAAAAAAGATTGGATGACAAGTAAATTTATAAACCAAAATGATTGTTTAATATCTTTGAATCTGATTTTAGATCATCGGTATTAAGCAATCATTTTTATTTCATAATTATTATTATTTAAATTCTTGTGAGGTTGAAAAATCCCAAATATAGTTTATTCTTTTGGAGAGTACGATTTTTCTTCTGATGATATAAACGTCTTGATATGTGTGAAAATTAATTGGTTCAACGATTTTAAGTTTATTTTCTGCAATCTCTTTTTCAACAAGAAGCTTTGGTAGCCAAGCAATTCCTAAACCTTGTAAAACGAGTTCTTTTAAATCGCTTGCATTATCAGTTTCATATAATATTCGATAGTTTAATTGATTTTCTATAATATCATCGACACATTTTCTCAAATAAGCTTGTTTGCTATATGATAACAACGGAAATAATTCATTAAATGAATATTTTGGTTGGTTATTATAAAGGGCGGTGACAGGCAAAATTTCCATTTTTACGATTTTGTGGAAAATAAAAAGTGAAAAATCCATTTGAGCTAAAGTTTTTTGGTCACAATAACAAATCAAGAAATCGCAAGAACCATCTGTGAGCAAGCGCATGCCTTGTTTGAGGTTTGCTGCAATAATTTCTAATTTTAAATCACTCAGATCTTCGGAAAGCTCATGAATAAAACGAGGGAAAAATTGTGTAATAAGTGAATGCGAAACAGCGAATTTGGTATTTAGTTCATTGTTTTTAATATTTTTTTCTAAATAGGTAATTGTGCTTGAAAGTTGGTTGTGAATGTTTTTAGCAGTAGCTAATAAAATTTGTCCAGCTTCAGTGAAATCAATATTTTTACTTTCTCGATCGAGGATTGGGAAACCCAAAGCATTTTCAATATTTTGTAGTCTACGTGAGAAGGCAGACTGAGTTACATGCCTGATCTCTGCTGCTTGGGAGATTGATTTTTCCTGTTCTAATGCAAGTAAATCTTCAATCCATCGAATTTCCAAGGTCATAAATTATCCTTAATGCATGCTCATACACTATTATAATCTATTATGCAAAAAATGCATGTAGTAATATTTTTTTACATTAGAAAAAACACATACAGTCTTTTAACATAAAAATATAGTCGTACAGGATTTATTCAAATGAACATTAAGATTAATACGCGGACTGAAAAAGATTTATTGGGTTTTAAAGAAATTCCTTCGAATTGTTATTATGGTGTGCAAACTTTAAGAGCAATCGAGAATTTTAATTTAAGCCAAAGTAAATTAAGCCAGTTTCCAAACTTTATTAAAGCATTGGCAATGGTTAAGTCTGCGTGTGCTTATTCAAATCTTAAATTAAATAAAATTGATGAAAATAAGAACAAAGCAATTCAATATGCATGCCAGCAGATTTTAAATAACCAATATCATGACCAATTTATGGTGGATATGATCCAAGGTGGTGCTGGAACCTCAACCAATATGAATATAAATGAGGTTGTGGCAAATATTGGATTGGAATATCTAGGTCATAGCAAAGGAGAATATCAATACTTACATCCTAACAATGATGTGAATATGTCTCAGTCGACCAACGATGTATATCCTACTGCAATCAAAATAGGTTTAATTGCGGCAATTGAACAGTTAAATGTACCTTTTAATCATCTAATTGCGAGTTTTAGAGCAAAATCTGAAGAGTTTTCGGATATTTTGAAAATGGGTAGAACTCAGTTACAAGATGCCGTGCCGATGACATTAGGGCAAGAATTTGGGGCTTTCGCTGCTACATTACAAAATGATTTGGATAAATTAAATCAGATCATGCCTGATGCTTTGAGTGTTGTAAATCTAGGTGGTACCGCGATAGGTACAGGCATCAATACTGAAGTGAAGTATCGTGAATATGCTATCGAAGCTTTGTCAGAAATTACGGGTCGTAAGATTAGTAGTTCACCTGATTTAATCGAAGCCACATCAGATATGGGTGATTTTGTTTTATTGTCGAGTTTCTTAAAACGTACAGCGACGAAGCTTTCAAAAATCGCCAATGATTTGCGTCTATTATCGAGTGGTCCACGTGCTGGTTTAAGTGAAATTTATCTTGAGCCACGTCAGCCTGGAAGTTCAATCATGCCAGGTAAAGTGAATCCTGTAATTCCAGAGGCAATGAATTTAATTTGTTTCCAAGTGATTGCAAATGATTTGGCTGTCACTTTAGCTGCTGAGGCAGGGCAGTTGCAGCTTAATGCGATGGAACCATTGATTGCATTCAAACTATTTGAATCAATTGATTTGCTAGGAAAAGCAATGCAAATGTTCCAACTTAAATGTATTGATACGATTCGTGCTAATGCGGAACTTTGTCAGTCACAAGTTGAAAATTCGATTGGTATTATTACAGCATTAAATCCATTTTTAGGTTATGAAACCACGACACGTATCGCTAAACAAGCAAATGAATCTGGTCAAAGTGTGCTGAGTCTAATTAAAGCTGAAAATCTAATTTCTGATGAAGTTTTGGCAGATATTTTAGCTGTAAAAAATATGGTACATCCAAAGCAATCAGTCTGACTTTTAAAGACTTGATGTAAATTTGTTAAACTCAAGAAAGCTTGTGACAGCTTTCTTGGGTTATTGATCTTCAAAACGATATAGCTCTAAACCGCTCTGAAAAAATAAGAAATAAAATCGTATTTTTACATTTTCAATACTACTCCTATACATGTGGGTCCAAGCAGAATGATTCTTGCAATGTAAAATATGAAAAATTAATTAATTTTTATAGTTTTGATCGTAGTTTACAAAAATTTAGTGTTGAAGCTGACATTGAATCCTTGTGTAAACGTTCAAACCATATTTGGAAATAGATGATCTTTTTAATCATTCCAATTTGAAATTTTGATCCATCTATTGAGTTTATCCAAGTCTAAAACCGAAGCTGATTTAGAGACTTTTTATGTTTTCTCCCTACATCCATGCATTTGCATTGTTTTTTTCATTACTGAATCCATTCCTTATGAGTGTTTACATGATTGGCATGATTCGTAATACGGATGCCAAAGTTTTTAGCAAAGCATTGATTCAAGGATGTTTAATCGCATTTATTGTCTTTATTTTATTTGCTTGGGGTGGTGAAAGTATTTTTAGCCGTTATTTGAATGTTCGATTTGAATCATTTCAAATTTTCGGTGGTCTCATCTTTTTAGTCATTGGTTATCGTTACGTTTTTCAAGGTGCAGAAACAATTGGTGAGATGAGAGGTGCACCTGAACATTTAGCTGGAACAATAGCTATGCCATTTATGATTGGACCAGGAACCATAAGTGCTGCAGTAGTCACGGGGATTAGTGTTCCATTTTCAGGTGCGGTTGCAGTCATTGCAATTACGTTGATGTTAACGTGTAGTATTTTGATTCTGATGAAATTTGCACATGATCATTTACGCTATAAACATGCAAAATATATTGATCGTTATTTTGACATTGTAGGGCGTTTGTCGGCTCTGCTGATTGGCACAATTGCTGTTGATATGATAGTTAATGGGATTATGGGGCTGATTGAAAATGCTAATATTATTAAATAGAAGTATATATGGTATTTAAAATATAAATGCCAAATGAACAATTTTCTCATTTCTATCCGAAAATTGGTGCGATGTAATCATTTTGAAATATTCATCGTAATTTATATAAATATATTTGATGGTATTTTGAGCTAATTTGCATATGTTTAATTGTCTGAATAAAGGATAATAGTGGCGTAGCATATTTACGAGTTTTACTCATGTCTCCTTTAGATCAATTAAACCAAGCTCCCGATGATCAATCTGAATTAACGATGTCAGTGCTTATGACACCTGATATGGCAAATTTTTCAGGCAATGTTCATGGTGGAGCAATTTTAAAGTTACTTGATCAAGTCGCATACGCCTGCGCTAGTCGTTATTCAGGTAGTTATGTTGTGACTTTATCTGTGGATAAGGTCAATTTCAAAGAACCTATTTATGTAGGAGAGCTGGTTACCTTTTTAGCAAGTGTGAATCATGTTGGTCGTACATCTATGGAGATTGGTATTCGAGTGGAAGCTCAAAATATCCAAAAAAGAACGATTCGTCATACCAACACATGCTACTTCACGATGGTAGCAGTAGATGAACAACGTCAGCCAAAAGCAGTTCCAGCATTAAATTTAGATACAGATTGGAAGCGTTGTCGTTTTGAAGCAGCTGAATTACGCAAAATTCATCGTTTAGAAGAAGTGCAACAACCATCATGCAGCATTTTCAAAAAATCTTCTCAATGCTAATAGCTTAATTCTCTGATTTTAAAAAAGAACGAACCGCAGCATGGTTCGTTCTTTTGCATTAATAACAAGATTCTATTGTTATTAATGTGGTCTAAAGGTCTGGAGTAACCTTGAGATCAGTTTAGTTTGTAGCAGCAGGTGCAGATGCAGGTGTTTCACTCGCAGTTGCATCAGTTGTTGCTTGACCTTGAGTTTCTGGCTGTTCTTGAGTTGAGACAACAACTTTCTCTTCTGTTTCATGCGCAGCATGTGATTGATCATGTGCTGTAGCAGCAAAGGTTGTTGCAGCAGCAAGTGTAAGCGTAGTAGCTAACAAAGTCTTAACAAGTTTCATAATTGGCATCCTTAAATTCAATTTTTAAAAGCCGCTATCAAGTTTACTGAACAACCAGAGCCTGATTTCGACATGGGTTCATGCTAAGTGCCAAAATTATTTACAGCAATATTCTTAACAATGTTTTACGCCTAGCTTAACAATGTGAAATAATAATTAATGTTATGTTGCAGACATGTAAAACAAAACGCCAAAATGAATCATTAAAATGTGTGCAAATATGTTTTTTTGATTAAAAATAGAACAGGTGAATTACGAACGGGAAACATAAACTCAGATTTATATAAAATCTATTTATTGTATAAAACGATTATATTTTTTAATTTAATTTCTTTAATTGATTTAATATGTTTATTTTGTCTTGGAAAATAATAATTATGTGACTTAAGTCTCAATTTGTTGT
The DNA here is from genome assembly GCF_001767535.1 of Acinetobacter sp. GWC1_38_13. NCBI lineage: Bacteria > Pseudomonadati > Pseudomonadota > Gammaproteobacteria > Moraxellales > Moraxellaceae > Acinetobacter > Acinetobacter sp. GWC1_38_13. The sequence goes on from NZ_MELG01000108.1 coordinate 5,300, forward strand.
TTTTAATAAATTGCTTCATTTTCAGTTTTCTTTATCGATACAATAGGCTTAACACTTAGATTGAGATTGTCGTGAAACTCATTAGCCATAAAGCTGTACCCACTCATATTATTTCTGGTTTTCTCGGTGCTGGTAAAACCACATTACTCCAGTATTTATTGACTCAAAAACCTGAACATGAGACTTGGGCAGTTTTAATGAATGAATTTGGGCAAATTGGTGTGGATCAGCAGCTTATTACTCAACAGCAAGGCTATGCGGTTAAAGAATTATTAGGTGGATGTTTATGCTGTAGTAGTCAGCTTCCTATGCAGATTGCACTTTCACGACTCTTAAGTGAAACACAACCAGATCGTTTGTTTATTGAGCCGACAGGTTTAGGGCATCCTGCCCAATTGCTTGAGCAACTCACAGAACCGCACTGGCAACGAAGTTTAGATATGCGCGCGTTGGTCATTGTTGTTGATGGAAGTCGATTACATGATGAAAATTGGGTAAGACAGAACTTATATACAGATCAACTTAAAGCTGCACAAATTGTTGTAATTTCACATGCTGATTGCATGACGGATAGTGATCAACAGATTTATTTTGAACTAAAAAAAGAATTTCAGGCTTATGTGCAGGATTGGATTGAAGCTGAACATGGCCACGTCCAACTCGAAGTGATTGATAAAGCACAGCGACCTGTTTTACGTAAAATTCAACCATTATTGAAATTACAACAGCATCAAACGGTAGATGAAAATATCAGCGCAGTTAAACAACTACCGTACCATTATGTTGAGTCATCACAAGGCTATACCGTTGCAGGATGGAAATTGCCTAAACGTTGGATGTTTAATTTTAATGAGCTTTTAGATTTGCTTTGTGCACAACAGGATTGGGTGCGTATAAAAGGTATTTTTAATACAGATCAAGGTTGGAAAAGTTTCAATTTTAATCCTGAGCAATTTAATTACAAGTCAACTGAAGCAGGGCTAGATAATCGAATTGAAATTATTACGCAGGCATCACATGACTGGTTTAAGTTTGAATCGGAGTTGTTAGATTGCCAGCTAAAAGATGAATGATTCATCGTCATAACGGTCAAATGGCATCTTTATTTTTTCAAAATAGAGTATGCTTAGCGCCAAATTTGAGGATGTATTCTATGGCTCTAAAAGCAACGATATATAAGGCAGATTTGAATATTGCCAATATGGATGAGCATATTTATGCTGATTATCAACTTACACTTGCGCTGCATCCGTCTGAAACAATTGAACGACTCATGGTTCGTGTGCTCGCTTACGCGCGTTTCGCTGACGAGCGTTTAGAATTCACAAAAGATCTGTTTGAAACTGACGAACCTGCTTTATGGCAAAAGGATCTAACAGGGCTTTTGGAAAAGTGGATCGAAGTAGGTTGTCCAGCAGAAGATAAAGTCAAAAAAGCAAGTGCTCGTTGCAAGCAAGTCGCAGTTGTTGCATATGGCTCGCAAGTAGATGATTGGTGGAAACGTAATAGTAAAATCAAAACTTTAACGAATGTCGAAGTTTGGCAGCTAGATGATAAAACAACCTGTGAACTAGAGCAGTTGTGTGAAAGAACGATGCAGTTACAGCTGAATATTTTAGATGGTGAGTGGACTTTGTTGAGCGATAAAGGTCAAGTCGATATTAAATGGCAAAAATTGCAATAATTGGCTTGAACGATATTAGGAGATAATTTGAGATGATAACTGAATTAGAAATTATTGATTTAAAAATTGGTGAAGGTAAAGAAGCGGTTAAAGGTGCGCTTATTACCACTCACTACACGGGATGGTTAGAAGATGGTACTAAATTCGATTCTTCAATTGACCGTGGAAATTACTTTGAAACCGTGATTGGCACAGGTCGTGTAATCAAAGGTTGGGATCAAGGTATCATGGGAATGCGCGTGGGTGGAAAGCGTAAGCTGATTGTTCCTTCACACTTGGCATATGGTGAAAGAAAAATGGGAAAAATAATTCCTGCGCATTCAAACTTGATATTTGAGATCGAATTATTTGATGTCAAAACACGTGATGAATAATTAAAAAAAATATGTTGATAGAAATCACAATTTAATCTTAATTTATGATTTTATTGTGATTTTTATATTTTATACAAAAACAATACAAATAATATTGTAGAATTAAAAATAAGCATATGATTTATATAGCTTTTATCTAAATGAGTTTTTTAGTAATTTCTGCATAAAGTTATTGATTCTATAGACAGTTCTGTATATCTTTGAGTTAAAAGAGCAGTGTTTTCTGAATCAAACTTTTTTCATAAAATGTGAATTAAGTTTACCTTTTGGAAAAAATGATTAAACTGGATAATCATTAGGCAAACTAGCTTATTGATGTAATTAGCTAAATATAAAAATATTTCACTTGTGTGAACCAAGTGATAAAAATTGAGTGAGTGGAGGTGGGTATGAATGACTATTTGGATATTACCGCGTCTGAGCTATTAAAAGAGCTAAATAATTTTTTCATGATTGACACGTATGATGGCTCGGAAAATGGTTTTTGGGCAAATTCTAAAGCATTGACGGATAAACATTACTGGATGGATGGAGACAACAAAGTTGAAATCATTCGAGAGTTGAGTTCTTCTAATCCTCATGCAGAATGTAATTATAAAATTACATTACTTTCACCTGAGGAAGGTAATGTGGTTCTTCTTGATTATGATGGATTCAATAAAAAGATTTTAACTTTCCGTCGTGGTGATTGGGTCAACCGTCTTTATCGTTACTTTTATCATAAAGAGCGTTGCTACTTACAAGACCGTGCAGAACATCCAAATTTCCAACTTATTCAATACTAGTCTGGATACATTGATAAAGATTGCCTCGACTATCTAAGATGATCGAGGCAAATTTTTTTGTGGGTTTAAAATAACAATTTATTTTTAAGATTATTTTCAGTTTAAAAAATTATAACTACAATCCTCATATTACCCGACAAAGTCAGCCATCTAATTGTCGATAAGATGAAATCCTTCTGCATATCTCTGTACTGATTTTTCTTTATTATTGAGAATATTCTCCATGTCTACTCCTTCAAGATCGCCAGCTTTAAAATGCTTTTTAGGGCTCGTGGTTGGTATGTTATGCAACGCGGCAACTTTCGCAGCCAACCCCAAAATTGATGCTACTACCTTGATGGTGATTGGTTATCATGAGATTACCGATGAAAAAGATGCCCTGATACCAAGCTATGCGGTAACAACGCAGCAATTTAGTGAGCATATCCAATGGTTAAAGAAAAATGGTTACCATTTTATTAATGTAGATCAACTTATTAAGGCTCATCAAGGCAAGTATAGATTACCAAAAAAACCTGTTTTATTAACAGTAGATGATGGTTATCAGTCTTTCTACCAAAATGCTTATCCAATTATTCGTAAAAATAAAATTCCAGTCTTACTTGCAGTAGTGGGTTCTTGGTTAGAGCCATCCAATCTTGAAAAAGTCGATTTCGGTGGTGAGCCGATTGATAGAAATAAAATCTTAAGTTGGAGTGAACTTAAAGAAATGCAGAGTTCGGGTTTAGTGGAAATTGCTAGCCACAGTTATCATCTGCACGAAGGAGTCAATGCAAATCCACAAGGTAATTTAGAACCTGCTGCAATTTCTCGAATTTATGATCCCAAAAATCAAAGTTATGAAAGCGATTCAGCTTACCAGCAACGTATTTATCAAGATTTAAAAAAGAATAATGATTTACTACAGGCACATGGATTGCGATCACCACGAGTTATGGTATGGCCATATGGTCGATACAATATGCAGCTTGTGCAAACAGCAAAACAACTTGGTATGCCAATCACCATTACTTTGGATGATGGTGCAGATCATGCCAAACAGTCCTTGCAGAATATGAGTCGTATATTGATACAAGGTAATATGTCGACAAATGCTTTGGCACAAGAAATCAAAAATAGAGAATTGAATTTAAATGACAATAATCGACCGCAAAAAATTATGCATGTCGATCTTGATTACATTTATGATCCCGACCCTCAACAAGAAGAACGCAACTTAAGCCATTTGCTTGATCGTATTAATGGTATGGGCGTGAATACAGTTTATTTGCAAGCGTTCTCTGATCCTGATGCCAATGGTTCAGCAGATATGGTGTATTTTCCAAACCGTCATATACCAATGCGGGCTGATCTATTTAATCGTGTAGCTTGGCAAATTCAAACGCGTACCTCAGTGCAACGACTTTATGCATGGATGCCTATGTTGGCTTGGGAGCTACCAAAGACTAATCCTGTTGCAAATGAGCTGGTTCAAACAGAGCAGGTCAAAGCGGGTGAACATTTAAACATGGGCTATATACGTCTAAGCCCGTTCTCGCCAAAAGCTCGACAAACGATCAAAGAAATTTATCAAGATTTAGCGAAATCCACACCATTTGATGGTCTGCTATTTCATGATGATGTGACTTTATCTGATTATGAAGATGCTAGTCCTCAGGCTTTGGCTGCTTATACGCAACAAGGCTTAACAACCGACTTAGCTAAAATTAGAAATAATGATGCTGATTTGCAGAAGTGGACTGCATACAAAACTCAATATCTAGATGATTTTGCAATGGAATTAGCAAATGAAGTGCGACAATACCAACCTTATTTAATGACTGCTCGGAATCTATATGCTCAAGTTGCATTAAATGCTTATGCAGAAAACTGGTATGCACAATCGCTAGAACAATCTTTAAATCGTTATGATTTCACTGCGATTATGGCAATGCCATATATGGAAAAGGTAGATCAGCCTGAACAGTTCTATAGCAACATTTTAAAACGTCTTAAAAAATATCCAAATGGTATTAAAAAGTCAGTGATGGAATTACAAGCCGTGAACTGGCGAAATGATCAAAAAATACCATCTGAAGAGATGGCTGCGACAATCAAATCATTATATCAACAGGGTGCAATGCACATTGCTTACTATCCAGATGATCCGATTAAAGATCACCCTGATGTAAAGCAAATGCATGATGCTTTTGCACAGAAATCATCGCAACTAGTGCCTTAATTGAGTGTATGAAATGACTGAAATTGCAGCCTTATGGTCATATGCCATTAAGTTCGTATTCTATTATCCGTTATTCATGTCTTATTTATGGATGATGGGGGCAATTCTATTTTATTGGAAAGAACGCCAAGACCCACCTTATCAACAGCCAAAAAGTTTAGAGCTTTATCCAAAAGTTGCAGTACTTATTCCTTGTTTTAATGAAGGTGATAATGCTGAAGAAACCATTAGCCATGCTTTACAGCTGGATTATCCGAATTTTGAAGTGATTGCGATTAATGATGGTAGTTCAGACAATACGGGAGAGGTGCTTGATCGTCTCGCAAGTCAATATGAAAAATTACGTGTTGTACATCTAGCTCAAAATCAAGGCAAGGCAATGGGATTGCAGGCGGGTAGCTTGATGACTGATGCTGAGTTCTTGATTGGCATTGATGGTGATGCTTTACTTGATCCTCATGCAGCTAAATGGATGATGCGACATTTTCTAGAGGATGAAACGGTTGCAGCGGTCACAGGAAATCCACGTATAAGAACACGATCAACCTTGCTTGGTCGAATTCAAGTGGGTGAATTCTCATCTATCGTTGGAATGATTAAAAGAGCACAGCGCACGTTTGGTCGATTATTTACGGTATCGGGGGTGATTACGGCATTTCGTAAAAGTGCCGTACATCAAGTCGATTATTGGTCTCCAAATATGTTGACTGAAGATATTGATATTACTTGGAAGCTTCAACGAGCAGGGTGGGATGTACGTTTTGAACCGAATGCCTTGGTGTGGATTTTGATGCCAGAAACCTTTAATGGTTTGTGGAAGCAGCGTTTACGGTGGGCGATGGGCGGGGCACAGGTCTTAATCAAGAATTTGGACGTCTTCTTGAAACCCAAACTTAACTTCTTATGGCCATTAATGCTTGAATTATGCTTGACCTTGGTATGGTCATATTTGATGCTAATTATGGCTGTCATATGGCTATTACATTTTGTTATTACACTCCCAAGTCTCGCTATTGTAAGTTCGCCATTTTTGCCTTACGGAAGTGGGATTTTATTAGGGGCAACCTGTTTAATTCAGTTTGCTTTAAGCAAATGGATGGATAGTCGTTATGAACCAAACTTGGGTAAAAATTACTACTGGATGATTTGGTATCCCTTTGTATTTTGGTTAATTACGATTACTGCTACAATCGTCGCCTTTCCAAAAGTACTGCTTCGTGGACAGGAAAAACGTGCACGTTGGATTAGTCCTGATCGTGGTATTCGTTAAGTTGTAAGTCTAATCTTACAGAGTATAGTGAAATGAAAGTAAATAGCTTGATTATTGATTTACGTCGCCAACTCCCATGGCATAAACGCTATTTTTCGACCACAACAACAGCGATGATGTGGGCAGGCTGGTTATTATTATGGCGTCCATTCGTTTTAGTTTGGGTATTGATTGAAATTCAGAAAACCCATCTAGCACAGCGTTTAATGTCAGGATTTAGTAATGGTATTGAACATGGTGTAATCGCATTAATTTTTTGTGCTGTCATACTTATGTTATGGGGTTTATTGCCTTCTAAATCAGTGAGTGAAAGGCAAACTGTTGAAAAGCGAATCACGGATTTTGCTCGCTATTTTGAACTATCAGAACAAGAAATATCTTCTGGTCGTCAGCAAAAGATCACAATCGTTCACCACGATGAGAATGGTAAAATCATCCGAGTGGAATAACATTCAATTCTAATAGATTTATTAGATACCTTAGTTTCGACTGAGGTATTTTTTTTATTTTATAAATTTTAGGCATAAAAAAACCAGCATACGCTGGATTTTTTTACTGCACCAAACTTCAATAGTTGAAGGATGGTGCCCGAGGCCAGACTCGAACTGGCACGCTTTGTGGGCGGGGGATTTTAAATCCCCTGTGTCTACCGATTTCACCACTCGGGCATGTGCGCAATAATAGTGGAGGCTTTAAATCTTGGCAAGAGTAAAATCAACTATTTGCTTTATTTTCAATCAAAACATGTTTTTAACCTATAAAAAATAATCATGTGCTATGTATTTTTCATAGTTCTTTCACAAAATTGAGATCATTTGTTCATATTAGCTGATTAGGTTTAAGCATTTAAGGTGATAAAAATAAGGTAGTACTTAAATGACTGTAAATATTTCACGACGGGAACTCATTCAAAAAAGTTTATTCGGTTTGGGTGCATTATCACTCACAGTGGGAATGACAGGTTGTAATGATAGTTCAGATAATGAAACTAATAGTTTAAAGGTGAGTTTTGAACATGGTGTTGCGAGTGGTGATCCGTTGCAAGATCGCGTTATTTTATGGACACGTTTAACGCCAAATGAAACCAGTGCACGTTTACAAGTGACATGGGAGCTTGCATTAGATCAACAGTTTAAACAAATCATTAAAACAGACAAAGTGACTACATCAGCATCACAAGATTTTACGGTGAAAGTGGATGCAACGGGACTTCGGGCTGATACAAGTTATTATTATCGGTTTATTTTTGGAAATAAGATTTCTCCAATAGGGCAGACTAAAACGTTACCCCTAAGCACATCTAAAGTTAGTTTTGCAGTATGTTCATGCTCAAATTATCCAGCGGGATATTTTTATGTATATCGTGAAATTGCAATGCAAAATGTAGATGTAGTGATTCATTTAGGTGACTATATTTATGAGTATGGTGCTGATGGATATGCCACTGAAGATGCTACAAAACTTGGTCGTACTTTAGCGGCAGATAACAATAAAGAAATTATTAAATTAGATGATTACCGAAAGCGATATGCACTATATCGAAAAGATAACGACTTACAGGCTGCACATCAACGTCATCCATTTATCGTGATTTGGGATGACCATGAGTTGACGAATGATACTTGGAAAAATGGTGCTGAAAATCATCAAGCAAATGAAGGTTCGTTCCTTGAGCGTAAGTTGGCTGTCTTACAGGCATATTTCGAATGGATGCCAATTCGTCCTGTAGATGATCAGCATGTAAAGATTTATCGCCAATTCGATTTTGGTAATCTTGTTCAATTGACTATGTTGGATACCCGTATTATTGCTCGAGATCAACAATTAGATTATGCAAATTATTTAACTGCGACAGGCATAGACGTTGCAAAGTTTCAAGCTGATCTTACTAGTCCTACGCGTACTTTGATGGGGGTTGAACAACGTGATTGGTTATTAGGCAAATTACAGCAATCAAATGCAACTTGGAATGTTTTTGGACAGCAAATTTTAATGTCTAAAATGTTTATTCCTGCTGAGTTGTTACTTTCTTTGGCTGAAATAACTTCAGGCAATCCAACAGCTGAAACACTCACAAAAATGAATACGCAAATTACTGAACTGGTAACGCTAAAAGTTCGACTACAAAATAATGATCCAACACTTACTCAACAAGAGAAAGCGCGTGTACTTACGACTGCACCGTATAATTTAGACGCTTGGGATGGTTATTTCACTGAACGCGAGATTTTGTATGGCACATTAGCGCAGTTGAAAAAGAAAATCGTGGTCTTGGCGGGTGATACACACAATGCTTGGTCTTCAAATTTATACAGTAAAGATGGGGTATTCGTTGGAGTAGAGTTAGCTACCAGCTCAGTATCTTCACCAGGATTGGAAAAATACCTCAACATTCCTTTGGCACAATTGCAACAATTTGAATTTGCATTCAAGACATTAATTGATGAATTGAATTATTGTAATTTGAATCAACGTGGTTATTTGGTGGTTGAATTTGATCAGTTACAGGTACAGTCGAAGTGGATTTTTGTTGATTCTATTAAGCAGACAAACTATTCCGTTGATGAAAGTCGTCAGCACCAACTTAATTTAGATGTCAATTTATTGCCCATTCAGACAGTTCAGCAAGTTGCATAATTTTTGAAATCAAAAAAGCCAAGTATGCAAAGCTTGGCTTTTTATAAAACATCAAATTTTAGACATAAAAAAACCAGCTTACGCTGGATTTTTACTGCACCAAACTTCAGTAGTTGAAGGATGGTGCCCGAGGCCAGACTCGAACTGGCACGCTTTGTGGGCGGGGGATTTTAAATCCCCTGTGTCTACCGATTTCACCACTCGGGCTTTACCAATGGAGGCGGAGGTCGGAATCGAACCGGCGTACACGGAGTTGCAGTCCGCTGCATGACCACTCTGCCACCCCGCCATCTCTTGGTGATGCACATATTAGCAATCTTTAGAAAAAAAACAATAGTGTTTGCGGTGAATATGCACATAAAAACAACATCTAAAAGAATATTGGCTAAATTATCATGTATTATTTGCATTATTGATTCATACCCACTTTGGAGATGCGCTGTGGCATTGGTTTTAGACGGTCGTGCATTGGCAACACAAATCGAAGCTGATTTGTTGGTACGTGTAGAAGCATTAAAAGCAAAATCGGGTCGTACCCCAATTTTGGCAACAATTTTAGTTGGTGATGATGGTGCATCTGCAACTTATGTGCGTATGAAAGGAAATGCTTGCCGCCGTGTGGGCATGGATTCTCTAAAGGTTGAACTGCCAAAAGAAACGACAACTGAACAATTACTTGCTGAAATTGAAAAATTAAATGCAAATCCTGATGTGCACGGTATTTTGCTTCAACATCCAGTACCTGAACAAATTGATGAAAGAGCATGTTTCGATGCGATTTCACTCGAAAAAGATGTGGATGGTGTGACTTGTCTTGGTTTTGGTCGTATGTCAATGGGCGAAGCCGCGTATAGTTCAGCAACTCCAGCGGGTATCATGACGATTTTAAAAGAAAACAAGATTGAAATTGCAGGTAAGCATGCCGTTGTTGTTGGTCGTTCAGCAATTTTAGGTAAACCAATGGCAATGATGCTATTACAAGCCAATGCTACCGTGACGATTTGTCATTCACGTACTCAAAACCTTCCTGAGTTAGTGAAGCAAGCCGATATTATTGTGGGTGCAGTAGGTAAGGCTGAATTAATTCAGAAAGATTGGATTAAACAAGGTGCTGTTGTCGTTGATGCTGGTTTCCATCCACGTGATGGCGGTGGTGTGGGTGATATCCAATTAGTGGGTATTGAAGATGTTGCATCAGCTTATACACCAGTCCCAGGTGGTGTAGGACCTATGACGATCACGACCTTGATTCGTCAAACAGTTGAAGCTGCTGAAAAAGCTTTAGGTTAAATATCCACTTTAAGCCCTTCTAAATAGAGGGGCTTTTTTCAAGAATTTAAGAAATATGAGCTGTACATTTCAATTTGCGAAAGCACCTGATCAATTGCTTAAAGCCTTACATGAAGTTATTCCAAATACTGATTTATTGGCTCAGCAGTTACCTGAAACCCCAATTTCACTGTGGCTAATTCCTCCTGTATTTCCAACTGATCGTTTAGATGATGAGGTGATTCGTCGTATTTGGAATGAAACCCCTTATTGGATTTTTTGCTGGGCTTCAGGGTTGGCGATGGCGCAATGGCTACTCGCTGAACCACATCATGTAAAAGATAAGGTGGTATTGGATTTTGGTGCAGGCTCAGGTGTGGTTGCAATAGCAGCAAAAATGGCTGGTGCAAAACGTGTTATTTGCTGTGATATTGACCAAGTAAGCTTGGAGTCATGTCGTGAAAATGCATTACTCAATAATGTAGAACTTGAATATTTAGATGATTTATACAAATCTGAACAGGTCGATGTCTTACTTGCCGCTGATGTACTTTATGATCAGTGTAATCGTTTCTTTTTAGATGAGTTTTTGAAGTTCGCACCTGAAGTATGGGTGGCGGATAGTCGTGTGAAAAATTTTAGCCATCCGCAATATTTGAAAATAGATGAAAGAAGTGCAACGACTTGGCCCGATTTAGATGAAGCCAAAGAATTTCGGAATGTAAGTTTTTATCGTACACATCCTCAATAGGCTCTAAATCAAGATAGGGTACTTTGTTGTGTTCTCTGTTTATCAAATAGCAACAGAGATTATTTTGTGTGGATGATAAAACAAGTCTCAGCGATTCAAGTATTGAAAGTTAATTCATATAAATGCTTTCGTACTTGATCGCAATACAATCAAAATGAGGCTTAAATAGTAAATATTAAACAATCAGATGACACTAAACACGGAACTTTTGAGATTTTTGCTGCTGATGTAAAAGCTGGTTAGATGGCTTATACATGGGCAGGTGATTCAATGTTAATCATTGATCATACAGATGTCGAAGATCAATTTCGTGGACAAGGAATTGGTCGTCAATTGTTGGATGCTTTGGTTGCATTTGCACGTGAACGAGAGATTAAAGTTATTCCTTTATGTCCTTTCTCTAAATCTGTTTTTGATAAAGATCAGTCAATTCACGATGTGCTAAAAGTATAACGATTGATGAAACGTATCTGAAATTGATTCAGATACGTTTTTATGTCTTTTATGAATTAGTTGCAGTGATAGCGAACGACTTTAAGGGTAGAAGGTCGAGCTTCTAAAGCCTGACGAGTCGCATAACCTTCACTATTGTTCAGATCTGGCGAATTTGTAAGACCAAAAGTGGTACGGCTATTTCCAAGCTTAACACCATATTGTTCTTGTTGAGTTGGGTTCATGATTTCATTCACGCTCAGCACTGAGATTTTATAATTTTTTTCAGCACCTAAAACTTGTTTACAAGCATGTTGTAATTTGCGCTCGTCAACATCACGATTGCTATGTGCTGCTAAGGTGTATGCTAGAGTCGCTGATGTTGCTGTTTTATTTTCAATTTGATAGCCAGTCACGCCATTGTATTGATGCGGACTAGTTTGACATGCTGC
>NZ_MELG01000108.1:17180-28743 GCF_001767535.1 Acinetobacter sp. GWC1_38_13
AAGACTACCGCTTACAATAACGAATAAATTAGTTTTTTTCATATCAATGGTCCTGTTATTTCTGTTTTTAAGTATCGCATAAAATCAGCTTTAAGTTGTTAGGATTCTTTAAAACCTACGCTATTCATCGCATATGGGTTCAAAGTTAAAGAAAGAATTTTCGTTTTCGAACAATTTTGCATATAATCTGCCAAGTTTTTTTATTTAATACAGAAGTCATTGCTTTATTGCAGTATCGAAGCCCGTTTTTTAACGGGCATTTAATTTGTTGCTCAAATAAATAAGGCAAGTCTGGATAGGTATGTCATGATCTCTACAGATAGTCAAAAAAAATATGTGGTTGCATTTGACCAAGGTACCACGAGTTCACGTGCGATCGTTTTGGATCACGATGCAAATGTAATCACGATCGCTCAACGTGAGTTTACTCAAATCTACCCACAACCAGGTTGGGTAGAGCATGATCCGATGGAGATATGGGCAACACAAAGTGCAGTCTGGGTTGAAGCACTTGCACAGGCAAGTATTTCAAGTGATCAAATCGCAGCGATTGGGATCACCAACCAACGTGAAACTACTGTAATTTGGGATAAAAAAACAGGTAAACCTATCTACAATGCGATTGTTTGGCAAAGTCGTCAAAGCAACGAAATTTGTAATCAGCTTCGTCAAGATGGTTGGCAAGACTATATTCGTAAAGTCACAGGGCTTGTAATTGATCCTTATTTTTCTGCAACAAAAATTAAGTGGATCCTAGATCGAGTAGAAGGTAGTCGTGAGCGTGCGGAGCGTGGTGAGCTTCTTTTCGGTACGATTGATACATGGTTGATTTGGAAACTTACCAATGGGCAAGCACATGTAACTGATTATACTAATGCTTCTCGCACTATGCTTTTCAACATTGAAACTTTGGTATGGGATGATAAGTTACTCGAAGCTTTAAATATTCCGAAAGCAATGTTGCCTGAGGTACGTAGTTCTTCGGAAGTGTACGGATATACACATACAATTAGTGGGCAAGAAGTTGGAATTCCAATTGCAGGTATTGCTGGTGATCAGCAAGCCGCATTATTTGGACAAATGTGCGTAGAAGTTGGACAAGCTAAAAATACTTATGGTACGGGTTGCTTCCTTTTAATGAACACGGGCAAGCGAATTGTTCAGTCTGAACATGGTTTACTTACAACAATTGCATGTGGTGCAAAAGGTGAAGTGAATTATGCATTGGAAGGTGCTGTGTTTAATGGTGGTTCATGTGTGCAATGGTTGCGTGATGAATTAAAAGCGATTAATGACTCACATGATTCTGAATACTACGCAACTAAAGTAAAAGACAGCAATGGGGTCTATGTTGTACCTGCGTTTACAGGTTTAGGTGCGCCATATTGGGACCCTACAGCACGCGGTGCGATTCTGGGTATTACACGCGGTGTGAGTATTGAGCATATTATTCGAGCAACTTTAGAATCGATTGCATATCAAACACGTGATGTTTTAGATGCAATGCAACAAGATTCGGGTGAGAAATTACGCACATTACGCGTTGATGGTGGCGTAACTGCAAACAATTTCTTGATGCAATTCCAAGCTGATATTTTAGGCACTTCAGTTGAACGACCTGCAATGAAAGAAACTACAGGTATGGGCGCTGCGTTTTTAGCTGGTTTAGCGGTCGGGTTTTGGTCTGATTTGAATGAATTAAAGAGTAGAATGACGATTGAGCGTAGTTTTACTCCTGAATGTACCCGCGACGAAACCGAAAAACTCTATAAAGGGTGGTTAAAAGCTGTTGGACGTACTCGTGATTGGGCAGAAGATTAGGGTAAAATAGCCGCCGAAGATATACAACAACACAGGATATATGAGCATGAGCTTGATACTACGCCAACAAAAAACCCTCGAATTAGTGAGAGAACGTGGCTATATAAGTATTGAAGAGCTTGCTCAATATTTTGATGTAACACCTCAAACGATTCGTCGTGATATCAACCAGCTTGCTGATGAAGGTTTGCTGCGTCGCTATCATGGCGGAGCGGCACATGATTCAACGGTGGAAAACACTGAATATACGACTCGTGTTGGCTACATGCTTGAAGAAAAAAGAACGATTGCGGCTGCTGTAGCAGCGGCTGTTCCAGACCATGCATCTTTATTTATTAATATTGGTACAACAACTGAAGCAATCGCTCATGCACTTTTAAATCATACTGGTTTAAAAATCATTACTAATAATCTTAATGTGGCTAAGATTTTGAGTAATAAGGAAGACTTTGAGGTCTTAATTGCGAGTGGTCGTGTTCGTCCTGATGGTGGGGTTATTGGTCAAGCTACGGCTGATTTTTTTAAACAATTTAAAGCTGATTATGCGTTGATTGGTATTAGTGGTATTGAAGAAGATGGAACGCTTCTTGATTTTGATTTTCAAGAAGTGTGTGTTTCTCAAGAAATTTTATCTAGTGCTAGGCAAGTGTTTTTAGCAGCCGACAGTAGTAAATTTGGTCGTAATGCCATGATCCGATTGGGATCACTCAAACAAGTTGATTGTATATTTACAGATCAGCAGCCTAATGAAGAATACATGAAGACAATCCGTGAATTGGATGTTGGTTTGATTGTCGCAAAATAAGTATTCATTTTCGAACATTGCGATGTACTATTTGAGCTAATTGATTTAGCTCAATATTTCTATTATTTAGTCTAAAAACTTTCAAAAAATCTTTTTTTGTTTAATACTTCAGCATTTTTCCTGTGATTTATAAATTTACCATTTATCTTTAAATGACTGCTGATTGGCATTTTTATGTCTATTTTTTATTGTTTATTTTCATTTGATGTGTTTTAATTTTCATTATTGAACAATAATGAAAATTTGCGGTGACATATGCAAACTTCTCCTCTGTTAAAAGACAAAATTTATGATATCGCTGTGATTGGTGGTGGTATCAATGGTGTAGGTATCGCTGCAGATGCAGCAGGACGTGGTTTGTCTGTGTTCTTATGCGAAAAAGATGATTTAGCAAGTCATACATCATCTGCAAGTAGCAAGCTCATTCATGGTGGATTGCGCTACCTCGAACATAAAGAATTCCGTCTCGTCCGTGAGGCATTGGCTGAGCGTGAAGTGTTATTGGCTAAAGCGCCGCATATCATTCGTCCAATGCGATTTATCATGCCGCATCGCCCACATTTACGTCCAGCATGGCTGATTCGAACAGGCCTATTTTTTTACGACCATTTAGGTAAACGTGAGAAATTATTGGGATCAAATAATGTCTATTTTAAAGATGATAGCCCACTAAATTCAGCAATTACTCGCGGTTTTGAATATTCTGATTGTGCGGTTGATGATTCACGTCTGGTTGTGTTAAATGCTATGCATGCACGTGAAAAAGGCGCTGATGTTGTTACTCGCACACGTTGTTTATCAGCTCAACGTGTAGAGGGTTATTGGGTTGTAGAACTAGAGAATGCACAAGGTTCATTTAAAATTAAAGCTAAAGCTTTAGTTAATGCTGCAGGTCCTTGGGTCGCACAATTCATCAAACAAGATTTAGAGCTCAAATCACCTTATGGCATTCGTTTGATTCAAGGTAGTCATATTGTTGTGCCGAAACTGTATGAAGGTGACAAAGCATTTATTATGCAAAATGATGACCGCCGTATTGTGTTTGCGATTCCGTATTTAGATCAATATACAATGATTGGTACGACTGATCGTGAATATCAGGGTGATCCATCAAAAGTACAAATTACGCAAGCAGAAACAGATTATTTGCTTGAAGTGAGTAATGCACATTTCAAAAAACAGCTTACTCAAGCTGATATTATTTGGACATTTGCTGGGGTTAGACCATTATGTGATGATGAGTCCGATAATCCTTCAGCCATTACACGAGACTATACCTTAGCTTTATCTCAAGAAACTCATGATCAGGCACCATTACTTTCTGTTTTTGGTGGAAAGTTAACGACTTATCGGAAATTGGCTGAGTCGGCTATGCAGCAGTTAAAAGCATTCTTCCCTGAAATGAAGGGGAGTTGGACTGCAACTGAGGCTTTACCTGGTGGCGAAAATATGGCATCTGCTGAACAATTAGTGAATGAGATTCGTGCACAAATTACAGATGTTTCTGAGAGCTTAGCAAAACGTTGGGCGACTTCTTATGGTTCGCGTATTTGGAATATCTTGGGCGAGGCTGTTTCAATTGATCAGCTTGGACTGAGTTTTGGACATGGATTATTTGCTAAAGAAGTGGATTACTTATGTCGATTTGAATGGGTAACAACTAGCGAAGATATTCTTTGGAGACGTTCTAAATTAGGATTGGTTTTTGCGCAAAATGAAATTGATCGCTTAGATGCCTATTTATCAAATAAGCCGAATCATATTGTAGCCGCTTAAATAGACTAATATAAAAAAGATCGCTGAAGCGATCTTTTTTATTATCCCTTGATCTCTCTTTATTAAAGGGAGGGAACTAAGGTAATTAAGCAGATTTAACAGCTGCTAATAATTCATTTTGACGATCTTTAAGTGCTTGTGGTAAACGATCACCAAGTTTAGTAAATAACTCAGTGTGGCTTTCAAGCTCTTTGATCCATTGGTCTTTGTCTTGTGCTGTAACAGTTTCGAATTGCTCTTTAGAGAAGTCGATACCTGTCCAGTTCAATTGTTCATAAGTTGGAACGTAACCAATAGGAGTTTCAGTTGCTTCAGCACGACCTTCACAACGATCAATGATCCACTCAAGAACACGCATGTTTTGACCGAAACCAGGCCATACGAAGTTGCCTTCAGCATCACGACGGAACCAGTTTACGTTGAAGATTTTTGGTAATTTATTACCTGCAGCTTCTGCTTTAGCACCCACTTCTTGACCAAGTTGTAACCAGTGACCGAAGTAATCAGCCATGTTATAACCTGCGAAAGGAAGCATCGCAAATGGATCACGACGAACAATACCTTGTTGACCAACAGCAGCAGCAGTTGTTTCTGAGCCCATAGTTGCAGCTTTATACACGCCATCAACCCAGTCAAATGCTTCAGAAACTAAAGGTACTGTGTCTGCGCGACGACCGCCGAAAATGAATGCAGAGATCGGTACACCTGCTGGATTTTCCCAGTCAGCGTCGATAGAAGGGCATTGACCTGCTGAAACTGTGAAACGTGCATTTGGATGTGCCGCTTTTTCACCAGCAACGTGTGGCTGACCTTTCCAGTTGGTAAGGTTTGATGGAACTTCTTTAGAAAGACCTTCCCACCAAACTTCACCGTCTTCAGTAACTGCAACGTTTGTATAGATTACATCTTTAGTTAATGTCGCCATACAGTTCGGGTTGGTTTTGGTGTTTGTACCAGGTGCAACACCGAAGAAACCAGCTTCTGGGTTGATTGCATATAAACGACCATCTTCACCTGGTTTAATCCAAGCAATATCGTCACCTACAGTCTCAATCTTCCAACCTTCATAACCAGCTGGTGGAATCAACATTGCAAAGTTAGTTTTACCACAAGCAGAAGGGAATGCCGCTGCGATGTAGTGTTTTTCACCTTGTGGGTTTGTTACGCCCAAAATAAGCATGTGCTCAGCTAACCAGCCTTGTTCACGACCCATTGCAGATGCAATACGTAAAGCTAAACATTTTTTACCAAGTAAAGCGTTACCACCATAACCAGAACCGTAAGACCAGATTTCACGAGTTTCTGGGTAATGCACGATATATTTTTCATTGTTACAAGGCCAAGCAACATCTTTTTGACCTTCTTTAAGTGGAGCAGCTACTGTATGTACACATGGGATGAATTCACCATCTGTACCTAACACGTCATAAACTGCTTTACCCATACGCGCCATTTTAGTCATGCTAACAGCAACGTAAGGTGAATCTGTTAATTCGATACCGATATGTGCAATGTGGCTACCTAATGGACCCATAGAGAAAGGAACCACATACATGGTACGGCCTTCCATTGAGCCATCAAATAAACCATTTAACTTTTCGCGCATTTCTGCAGGAGCAACCCAGTTATTCGTTGCACCAGCATCTTCTTGGTTTTGAGAGCAGATATAAGTGCGATCTTCAACACGAGCAACGTCAGAAGGGTCAGAATTTGCAAGGTAAGAACCAGGATGTTTTTCTTGGTTAAGTTTTTGCATGGTGCCGTTAGCGATCATCAAGTCGATCAGACGTTGATATTCTTCTTCGCTTCCGTCACACCATTCGATTTTTGCTGGTTTGGTTAGTTTTGCAATTTCTTCCACCCATGCAATAAGCTTAGGGTGACGAACGAATTCTGGTGCGTTCACTTGGGTCATGGTGATGCCTTTTTAAAGTGTGTACGACGTACAGTTCTATTCATTGGGTGACAATGAAAATAGATGAAGTAAAAAAAGTGGCTGTATTAAAGCACAAAATCGTAAAAAAAATAAGACTATCGGATCATATTCCCGATTAGTGAAAGAATGTATATTTTTTCATAAGTTATTGTTTTTGATGTTTTTGGTTATGGTTTTTGTTCGCATGTGATTTTTTTATGTGTGTTATTTTTATTATAAATACTTATTAAAAACAATAGTTTATGATTTTTAACTTTTCTTGAGAATTATTATTGATAAATTGAATAATCATCATCCGAATTTTACATAAACTAGCTTTTAATTGTTGTTTTTATAAACAAATATATTGGATATCGTCGTCAAGGCTGCAGTATATGAATCAAGAGTTACAGCCCTTATCTATTATTTATAATCAAAAGTCTGGATTTCATGCAGCTCAACAAGATGAAGTCTACGAGCGTTTGATGACATTTTGGACTCGATATGGTTTTGAGATTCAGGTATTTGAGCTAAATGCGAGAAATGATTTTGATGCGATGATGGAAACAGTATTACTAAGACATCAGCAATCAGAAAAAACTGGTGTTATTGTGGCTGCTGGGGGAGATGGTACTCTGAATGCTGTTGCAAAAAAATTAATGCACACTGATATTCCTATGGGAATTATTCCTTTAGGAACATTTAATTATGTTGCTCGTGTTTTAGAAATTCCAATTGATATTTTTAAAGCTGCCGAAGTGATCGCGACAGGTACTTATCGAGAAGTGCATATTGCAACTTTAAATGATCAGATCTATTTAAATAATGCAAGTTTAGGTTTATACCCATTGTTTATAAAAAAAAGAGAAACATTCAATCGACTTTTTGGTCGCTTCCCCTTACATGCTTATACATCCGCTTTAGATGTTTTATTGCGTGAGCATCAATCTTTGAAATTATCGATTAGTATTGATGAAAAAAAATATCCAGTTAAAACACCTTTGATTTTTTTTGGAAATAATCAATTGCAGCTCTGTGATATGAAATTAAGAATTGCAGAATGTGCTGCAAATGGAAAACTGGCTGGTGTTTTGGTGGCTAAAAATGATCGATTGAGTTTATTAAGAATGTTATTTCAGTTTGTTCAAGGAAAAATTGATCAAGCATCTGATGTTTATTCATTTTGCGCAGAACATATTCAGGTTGAATCTAAAAAGAAAAAATTAACGGTTGCACTCGATGGTGAAATTGTCGAGTTGGAAACTCCTTTAAATTTCGCAGTAAAAAAATCAGCATTAAAAGTGATGGTTCCCCATGTTATTACACCTGTCTGACTTACATTTTGGAACTGAGCGTGAAGTTTGTATTCAGGCAATTCGTGATTTTTGTGAATTACACCGCCCAGAAGTTGTGATTGTCAGTGGAGATTTGACGCAAAGAGCGAGATTGAAACAGTTTTTTGATTGTCGACAATTTCTCGATTCCTTAGATTTGCCTTATTTGGTTGTTCCAGGCAACCATGATATTCCCTTGTTTCACGTATGGAATCGCTTTTTTTCACCATTTGTTCGTTATCAGGCATTTTTGGGTCGATTAGAAACGACACTAGAAACATCGAATTTCTATATTGTTGGGGTGAATAGCATACGTCGCCGCTATCATACACGCGGTCATGTATCACTAGAACAAATACATGAAGTAGCTGAAAAGCTAAGAAATGCTCCGAATAATAAAACCAAGCTCGTTGTTTTTCATCAACCTTTTTATACATTTCCTCATGATCATGGGGATAAAGATTGTCCTGTACTGGCGAAGATAGCGCTTGAACAATGGGGTAAGACAGGACTTTGGGGACTGTTACATGGACATTTGCATAAAGTCGCTATCCATGATTTGAATCAGGTGTTTAATTTGGGATTTGATCATTCAATTTATGACATTCATGCTGGAACAGCTATTTCTAATCGATTGCGTTTTGGCTTGTCTAACAGTTTTAATATAATTTCAGCAAATGGTAAAATCGAACATTATTGGTTTGATGAAAATGAAAAAAAATTTTTAAAATCAAATAGTGTCGATTTATGAGTCAATCATTTTTTTGTTGGATTAAAAAATCATCAAAAAAGTATAAATTTTTTTATTTTTACCCTTGAAGCCTTTTTTTTTAACCCCACAAATGTGGCATATCAAATTTTTTGTTCATTGCTACTGATTAGCAATGCAAATTAATCAAAAAAGACTAAGTCTGATGGAGTTAACTATGAGCAACATTCGTCCGTTACATGATCGTGTTGTGATTCGTCGCGTAGAAGAAGAAACCAAGACTGCTGGTGGTATTTTACTTCCAGGTTCTGCTGCTGAAAAACCTTCTCAAGGTGAAGTGATCGCAGTAGGTAATGGTCAAATCACTGACAATGGTGTGCGTGCTTTGGATGTTAAAGTTGGAGACAAAGTATTATTCGGTACTTATGCAGGTACAACTGTAAAAGTAAACGGTGAAGAACTCTTGATTATGAAAGAGTCAGATATCTTAGCTGTGCTTGAAGGCTAATCGACACATAACTCACATTTATTATCAGATAAAGTATTTAAAGATTCGGAGTTTAACATGTCAGCTAAAGACGTAAAATTTGGTGATTCAGCTCGCTCAAAAATGATTGCAGGTGTAAACGTACTTGCAGATGCGGTTAAAGTCACTTTAGGTCCTAAAGGTCGTAACGTTGTAATCGATCGTTCTTTCGGTGCACCTCACATCACTAAAGATGGTGTAACTGTTGCTAAAGAAATTTCTTTAAAAGACAAGTTTGAAAACATGGGTGCTCAACTTGTTCGTGAAGTTTCTTCAAAAACAAATGACATCGCGGGTGATGGTACAACGACTGCAACTGTACTTGCTCAAGCAATCTTAAATGAAGGGATCAAATCAGTAACTGCTGGTATGAACCCAATGGACTTAAAACGCGGTATTGATATTGCAGTTAAAACTGTTGTTGAGAACATCCGTGCAAATGCAAAGCCTGCTGATGATTTCAAAGCAATTGAACAAGTCGGTTCGATCTCTGCAAACTCTGATACTACTGTTGGTAAGCTTATCGCCCAAGCGATGGAAAAAGTAGGTAAAGAAGGCGTTATCACTGTAGAAGAAGGTTCTGGCTTCGAAGATGCATTAGATGTTGTAGAAGGTATGCAGTTCGACCGTGGTTATATCTCTCCATACTTCGCAAACAAACAAGATACTTTAACTGCTGAACTTGAAAATCCATTCATTCTTCTTGTTGATAAAAAAATCAGCAACATCCGTGAATTGATTTCTGTTTTAGAAGCTGTTGCTAAAACTGGTAAACCACTTCTTATCATCGCGGAAGATGTTGAAGGCGAAGCGCTTGCAACTCTTGTTGTCAACAACATGCGCGGTATTATCAAAGTATGTGCAGTTAAAGCACCTGGTTTTGGTGATCGTCGTAAAGCGATGCTTCAAGATATCGCAATCTTGACTGGCGCAACTGTAATCTCTGAAGAAGTAGGCATGTCTTTAGAACAAGCTTCTCTTCAAGATTTAGGTACTGCTCATAAAATCACAGTGTCTAAAGAAAACACAGTGATTGTTGATGGTGCCGGTAATGCTGAACAAATCGCTGAACGTGTTCAACAAATCCGTGCGCAGATCGAAGAGTCTACGTCTGAATATGACAAAGAAAAACTTCAAGAACGTGTTGCTAAATTAGCAGGCGGTGTTGCAGTGATTAAAATCGGTGCTGCAACTGAAGTTGAAATGAAAGAGAAGAAAGACCGCGTAGACGACGCACTTCACGCAACTCGTGCTGCAGTTGAAGAAGGTGTTGTTGCTGGTGGTGGTGTTGCTCTAGTACGTGCTGTTAATGTGTTAGAAGGTCTAAAAGGCGCTAACGAAGATCAAACAGCAGGTATTAATATTTTGCGTCGTGCAATCGAAGCCCCACTTCGTCAAATCGTTTCAAATGCTGGTGATGAACCATCAGTTGTAATTAACGCAGTGAAAGCAGGTGAAGGTAACTTTGGCTACAACGCTGCAACTGGTGAATACGGTGATATGTTAGAAATGGGTATCCTTGACCCAGCTAAAGTAACTCGTTCTGCATTAGAACATGCTGCTTCAGTTGCTGGTTTAATGTTGACTACAGAATGTATGATCACTGATATCCCAGAAGATAAACCAGCTGCTCCAGATATGGGCGGAATGGGTGGTATGGGCGGAATGATGTAATCACATTGTCGCTCATATTTAAAAAAATCCCTGCCTTGGCAGGGATTTTTTACGTTTGAAGTATAGAAAAATCACAATCAAAACGTTATTAATGATCTGACTTAAATAAATAACTTGATAAGTAAATTTTAAATAATTAAACGGTTTTAGGAGTAGAAAATGGTTCGGTTATCATTATTAATTCTTGGGTGTATGGCTTTAAGCTCGTAAGCCTACGCGGATACGATAAAAGATTCATTCCAAGGTGAGACTAAGGTTTTTTTGAATATTTATGGTTTTGCGGCGGACATAAATGGAATAATAGGTTATCAAGGGATTAACTATCAGTTAGATCAACCTTTTAAAGATACCCTAGAGGCGCTTGATCAAGCTTTGATTGGACATCTGGAAGTAACCAAAGGGAAGTGGGGGATTTATACTGATATTCAATATGTAAAGACTGAAGAAGAAAAGCAAGTTTATAATTACCCAATTGCATTATCGACCACTGTAAACTTAAGTAATGCAGGAATTTATTATCGTGCATTTGAACAATTTTCTGATGGTACAGGCTGGATCATTGAACCCACTCTAGGTGTGAATTATACAGATCTAGAGGGAACCTTAGATGCTTTGGGCAAAGGTGTTGCTGTTGAAAAACACTGGTTTGAATATTTTGGTGGGGCGCGGATACGTTACAACTCTACTTCTCCGTGGAATTTAGCAGCGCAATACACTCACGGTACCGAACAAACACAAATCGCTCAGGCTTATTTGGGATACCGTAAAGCTGTATTTTCAACCCCAGTAAATTTTAGAGTGGGTTATCGATACGTATCACAAGACTATTCTGATGGTAACTTTAAATGGGATACCGTACAAAAAGGTCCTGTCGTTGGTCTAGGATTCGGATTTTAATTTAGAATCAAATGACTAGGGTGTGTTGACACTTTTAGCTTAAAAAAATAGCGAAGTAGTAAAATCAAATCGCCAAACCCAATTTTACTATTCGCTATGCCTCGTA
>NZ_MELG01000109.1:0-9366 GCF_001767535.1 Acinetobacter sp. GWC1_38_13
ATAAAACGGTGATCAATTCACCGTTTTTTATTTAATGGACAAAATTATTTATCCCTCCACCACATTCTTCCCTTTAGCCTTCGCTCTTAACATCGATTGATCCGCATTTTCTAGCAGTTCAAGCCAGCTTTCTGCTCCGACAGCAACTCCAATACTTACCGATACTTGGATGGATTCACCTAAACTCGAAACCTCTATAAACTGACTAGCGATTTCAGTACGAATACTTTCCGCAATATGCTTAGCTGCATCTAACTGAATATTTTCAATAACCACTAAAAACTCATCACCACCATAACGCACAATCAGATCAGATGCCCTTACGTTATGCTTCAATTGATCCGCGATCATTGTAATCACCTGATCACCCACAATATGACCATACTGATCATTGACCAACTTAAAGTTATCAATATCAATTACGATCACACCTGTTTTAGAAAACGCATTTGGGCGACTTTCCAAAACCCGAATGTATTCATCCAAAGCTAAACGATTCGCTACACCAGTCAGCACATCTGAGTTCGCGATTTTCTTCAACTGAGACTCCATCATGTCTCGTTGTTTTAACATCGCTTTTAAACGATCGATCGCTTCGAATAATGAAGCAAATTCCTGTTTTGATGCTTTCGTATGCAGGTCTTCATAGGACGTGTTAGATAAGCGTAAGATCATTTGGCGAGCCCTAATTAAAGGCATAAATACCTTTCGCTTGGTATAAATCATAATAAATAGAGCAGTCAGCAATGAAACACTGGTCATACACAATGTAAAAATCAGTTGTTGTTTTGCTTTTCTATTCTGTTCATACGCTACTTGGATACTGCTATCCAAAATATAATTTTGTAGATCCATCACCGTAATAAATTTATCTACAATTTGCTCCGTGAGTTGCGTTCCTGTAAGTGAATATGTTTGTTTCTTCGCACTCTCATCTAATAATCTTGAGATCAGTGGTAATCCCTGATCAAGAAACTCCGTTTTTACACGTCGATGTAAACGATAATATTCTGTAGTTTTGGTTTGTTCAGGCTGAATCGTATCAACCAAAGACCATAGATATCTGGCTTGATGTTGAGTTTGTAATGATCGAGCACGATTAATATCTGATATCGTTTGCTTAAACGTCACAGGTGCCATGATATTAGATGCTACGCGACCCGCTTGATCACGCATATCCGTTAAAACAACAATAGAAATAAAGTAATTTGACATCTTACTGTCTTTACTTTTTGCTTCTAGCATCAAAGCACTCAGATATTCACGTGTCTTATCCCATGCAGCGAACATGGAAGCTATCGCATGATCTAATTCTGCTGCATTACGTTGTTTTGGAGGGATCAGAGCATAGTCATCAACGACTTTTCGTGACTGTGCTAATTGAGTTTTTAAATCAGAATTTAAAGCCGTCGCGATAGAGTTAAAACCTGCTTGATGAAGTGTTGTAATCGCCTCATCAATTTGCTGATCGACAACCAGTCTAAATTCTTTCAACTCCTTTTGATGTTGCTGAAGCTCATCAGGCGTACTCGACATGAGCTTATTGGCAGGCGCTCGCTCTCTTGAAATCTTATTGGCTGTTTTTACTAAGGCCCGCAAACTTGTGATTTCTGATAATACTTGTTGAGTTTTTATATAATCTTGATAACTATGAATTATTAATGGAATAGAAATGTATAAGATCGAAAAAATAATCACGACCATGCAAGAAAATAGACGAAGGCTAATCTGCTCTGAACGTAATTTAACACGTTTCAAACTACGTTCCATGAAGACATCCTGCTCTTTTCAAAAATTCATCCTATTTGATTTCTTGAGAATATTAATCTTACCTTAATTTTTAATTTGCGCTGATATGATTCCAATTAATTTTGAGACTTTTATAATCAAAGAATAATATGCAACTTTTTAAATTTCATTTTATTAAAATAACACTTTAAAATAATTAAACTAGTTTAGTTTTAACAATACTCTGGTGTATTTACAAGTATTTATAAAAAATGAATAGTCTCTTTATCATTTGATACAGCAGAAAATTTTAAGCTATTGATTTAATCAAAAAAAACAAATAATCGAAAAAACAAATTCTGAAGATAAATATTATCAATTTCCCTAATTAAGTAAAAAGAGACACAATCAATTTAGATAAGAAATTAAGCAATTTGATACAAATTCCTCAAGGATGTTTCTCCCAATGATCAAACATCCTTCTTCTCATACCCAACCCACCTCATAGGGTTGGGTCTTTTTTATTATTAATTTACTAAAAAACCATCAAAACCAAAAACTAAAGCAGAATATAAACACCACGTAAAAATAATATATATCCCAGATAATCTAGTTATTAACCATGTGGTATATGTGATTCATTATCAATATAAATTTATGCCAAATGCAATCGAAGTACTTTCAACATCTTGAATATCGGTCATTGAGATATTGCTATTTTAATATTATTTTTAAAAACTAACTGCATGTGGTTTTTTTTAATGTTGTCATACTTTGTCTTACGACTTGATGTCTGAAGCTGATCAAACAGTCGAGCGAACAGCTATTTCATAGATTTATAAATAATTTTTTATTTGAACAACTTATAAATCAAATTTCCTACACTAAAAAATTGATAAAAAAAGCTCAGCCTTGGGGAAAGCCGAGCTAGTAAAATCAGATGCTTTTAAACATCGAATACTCAAGAAAATGTTATGAGATAGAATGCTAAACAAATATCTCTTGGGCGCAATTATGTGAACTAAGTCTCCAAATGTAAAGTCGATTAAATAGATCAGGATTCTTTTTTTGATCGTTTTTTGGAATTAAAAAACAACACTGTTCAATTAAATAGCAAACCTTGCCCCGAACTACTGTTAAAAAATATGATTTATCATTCCAATTTGTAAAAAAAATAGATTTTGAACACACTTTTTCCAGCCAATTATGACAGTTTTAAGAAACCGATAATTGATAAATTAGATTAATACAATCGTATTTATCAATCAAAATAGTAAATTATGAACCCCAAATAATATGTGCTTTTATTCACTATTTTGAATCTATCTATTTGTAAGATATAAACTTCAATATCGGTTGACAGCACCACACACAGTTGTATGTATTTTGATCACAACCTGAGTGCATTATGATCGTTTATCGGGTTCTCAGATTTATTACATTGACATCATATTTTGTTACAATACAATGACTCAACTTTATTCATTACTGTTAAAGCTGGAAATTATTATGAAAAAACTCGGTTTAGCCACTGCTTTAGTATTAGCCATGACCGGTGCTCACGCTTACCAATTCGAAATACAAGGTCAGTCTGAAGCTCTAGATTCTAACGATGAAAACAGAGATTTTAATAATTACACTGTTGGCGGACAAGCAACTTACTACTTCAAAAATGTAGATGCTTCTAAAGGTCCTTTAGCTGAAGCAGCTTTTGTTAACCAAGCTTCTAACGTATCTCTTGGTTATAACTTTGCTAATCTTGACGAAGTTAAATCTCAAAACGTAGGTGTTAAAGCTGAAGCTTATGTACCAACTCCATATACACCAGCGTATGCAAGCTTAAGCTATAGCGCGACTGATAATGATGGTAAATATGGTCTTAATGATGACCGTGGTCAGCGTTGGGCTGTTGAATTTGGTTCGGTAATCGCTCCTAACTTCCTTGTTGCTGTAGGTTATACAAACGTTGTTGAACAAACATCTTTGGATACTTTCAAAATCTTAAATAGTGGTTTTGCTAAAGCAGTTGGTGAAACAGCGACTATCGCTGATGACCAAGATGCAATCACTGCTCGTACTAAATACGTTGGTGCGATCGATGGTACTCCAATGTCAATCGGTTTTGAAACTGGTCTCGTTTATGGTGAAGACACTGCATACGAGTTAAAAACTGATTTGTACTTAAACTCTCAACTTAGCGCTGGTGTTTCTTACGCTGAATCTAGCTTTGCTGGTTCACCAGACTCAGCTTGGGGCGTGAACGTAAATTACTTCATCACTCCAGCGATCGCTGTTGGTGCAAGCTACTTAAATGCTAATGGTGTTAATGCAGCTGATATGCAAACTGTAGGCTTAAACGCTAAAGTACGCTTCTAATGCAGTCATAGATGTTCTAATTAAGCATCTATGCATAAAAAACCCAGTTCATATGAACTGGGTTTTTTATTGTCTTTAAACATTTGAATAACCGAATGAGTTATTCAACTTGTTAATTACATCTTTTTATCTTCGATATTTAATGCACTAATCGCAAGTACTGCCTGCGTACGGTTTTGTACGCCTAATTTGCGGAAAATTGCTGTCACATGCGCTTTAATTGTCGCTTCTGAAACATCTAGCTCATAAGCAATTTGTTTATTCAACAAGCCTTCAGCAACCATCATCAACACACGGAACTGTTGTGGTGTGAGTGATTGTAAACGTTCTGCCAAAGCCGTTTCATCGGCAGCGCGAGGATCAAAACCTGAATGTGTCGGTAGATTTGGAGGTAACCAAATCTCACCTTCCAAAACATGTTTAATAGCTTCACCAATATGACTTGGATGAGATGATTTTGGAATATAACCCATCGCACCATGTGCAATCGCACGCTGAATGATGGAGGTTTCTTCATGTGCAGAAACAACAATGATAGGAATTGCAGGATATTGCGCTCTCACATATACCAACGCAGAAAAACCAGAGGCACCTGGTAGATTTAAATCCAACAAAACTAAATCTGGCTCTGCACCATGTTCTAAGCGTTCATAAAATTCATCAACATCCGCAGTTTCCTGAATTTGTGCCTGCGGAATGCTATAACGAACCGCTTGAATCAAAGCGTGTCTAAATAACGGATGGTCATCTACAATTAAAATATTCATAAGCGCTTTACGCAATCTGCAAGTACGTCACTGTACGGTGTTTATTCAAATCTAATCTATCTTAGCCTATTTTTGAAATAAACTGTTGTAAGAGCATCAAAACTTATTTATTTCGCAAATATGAAAAATAAATCAGATAATGATATAACTCACACAACCTAGATCATTCCCAAACTACTATACCGAAATAGCGAATAGAAACAGAGCATTAAATTCATTTAATTTGCTTCAAAACGTGATTTTTCAACTTATATTTAAAACAGATAAGCTTGCAGCATTTCCTTATTTTACAGTCGACACGAGCTATAGATAAATAAATAGCAATTCCTTATTGCTGATTTAGGCGTTTATCCATGTCACATCAAAATAACCTTTCTACTCCCTTAAATATTGTTGCGGTCTCAGGTGGCTTAAATAGCCCGTCAAAAACAGAAAGCTTGGTACAAGCAATTTTGGATGAACTTGCGGAGGCAACTCAGATCCATGTGCATTTTATTAAACTCAGTGAGATTGGTCCCTTATTAGGAGGTGCCATCTATCGAAATCAGTTACCACAACGTGTCCAAGATGATTTAGCTGCAGTTGAAGCTGCCGATGCATTGATCGTGGGAACACCTGTTTACCGTGCTTCATTTACAGGTTTGTTTAAACACTTTTTTGATTTCGTAGAGCAAACTGCTTTAGTTGATGTACCTGTTTTGTTGGCTGCATCAGGAGGAAGCGACCGCCATGCTTTGGTACTAGAACATCAATTACGCCCGTTATTTAGCTTTTTCCAAGCACAAACCTTACCTATCGGAGTTTATGCAACTGATCGCGACTTTACCCCAGAATATACTGTTAAAAGTGAACAATTGGCGGATCGAGTCACCTTGGCTGTAGCACGAGCTCTGCCTATTTTGGAATGGGCACCCGCCAAAGGCAAACGTGCCGAAGTTATCAAAGCAAAAACTGAACAGGCCAATCAGAATCTCGGCATTAATAAACAAATTGAACAAGCCGAAGTTCTCCCTTCAGCCGCTGTCCCAGATTTGGATGCTGCGGAATCACGTTTACATCAGAAATCTAATAAAAATTTAACTCAGGTTGCATAAGCGACCTGAGGGAGGGAAATCTATGTCCTTGCAATCATCAGAAATTAAGTTTGCATATTGGGTTCCAAATGTGAGTGGTGGTTTAGTGGTCAGTACAATTGAACAACGTACTGACTGGAATTATGACTACAACATTCGTTTGGCGCAAACAGCAGAAAAAAATGGTTTCGAATATGCACTCACTCAAATCCGTTTTACTGCGGGCTATGGTGCAGAAAATCAGCATGAATCGGTGAGCTTTAGTCACGCTTTGTTGGCAAAAACAGAGAAACTCAAAGTGATTGCGGCGATTTTGCCAGGGCCGTGGAAACCAGCACTTGCAGCAAAGCAATTGGCAACGATTGATTATTTAACTCAAGGTCGTATTGCCATTAATGTGGTCAGTGGATGGTTCCGTGGAGAATTTGATGCAATCGGTGAACCTTGGCCTGAGCATGATGAACGATATGCTCGTTCTGAAGAGTTTATTCGTACCCTTAAAGGCATTTGGACTACAGATAATTATAGTTTTGAAGGTAAATATTACCAATTCCAAAACTATACGCTAAAACCAAAGCCAGCACAGAAACCCTATATCGAAGTCTTTCAAGGTGGTAGTTCACGCGCCGCACGAGACATGGCAGCTCGTGTTTCTGATTGGTATTTTACCAATGGGAATAGCGTAGCAGAGATTAAGAAACAGATTGATGATGTCCGTACCAAAGCAAAACTCGAAAATCGCCATGTGAAAATTGGAGTGAATGCTTTTATTATCGCACGAGATACGGAGCAAGAAGCTCAAGCCGTGCTGAATGAAATCATCGCTAAGGCAAATGTCGAAGCAGTCAATGCATTTGGTGATGCAACGCGTGAAGCAGGTGCAGCAGCACCAGAACAAGAAGGAAATTGGGCTAAATCAACCTTTGATGATCTCGTGCAATACAACGATGGTTTTAAAACTAACTTGATCGGTACACCACAGCAGATAGCTGAACGAATCGTGGATTTAAAAAGCGTAGGCGTTGATCTCATCCTGTCTGGCTTTCTGCATTTCATTGAAGAGGTTGAGTATTTCGGTGAAAACGTTCTACCTTTGGTTCGACAAATCGAACAGCAGCAATTACAACACTTGCAAGTACCTGCCAAATCAGCTTGACACACTGAGATATAAGAAGAAAAAGAAAGAGTAAAAAACCTTTTCCTCAAGACTCGGCTTGGGGATTTTTATTTTAGTGAAGCTCTATTTCTCGCATCACAGTTTCAACTGAATAGCGACTCCACTGCGATAATTTCTCTATAAACTGATTCAATTGGGATGGATTAAAATGACTCACAATCATATAGCAGCCATTTCCTAAGGTTTTAAAACATTCATCAATCTGCGGATATTGCTTGACCAGTTGTTCAATTTCTGTAAAAGCCTGTTGTTCATTTAAGAACAGTTGAATGAATTGTTTATATTCATAACCTATCGTGATGGTGTAATTCCTAATAATACCCGCATCCATCAGTTGTGCGA
The DNA here is from genome assembly GCF_001767535.1 of Acinetobacter sp. GWC1_38_13. Lineage (NCBI taxonomy): Bacteria > Pseudomonadati > Pseudomonadota > Gammaproteobacteria > Moraxellales > Moraxellaceae > Acinetobacter > Acinetobacter sp. GWC1_38_13. Next base: position 7,464 of record NZ_MELG01000109.1, read on the forward strand.
TTCGAGCACCTACAGCTTGCCCTGTACGATGCACGTGTTGCCCGATCTGCTTATGAGTCAGACGTGAATCGTGTTTGAGTAACGCAATAATTTTTAAATCAATTGGATCAAGTTCAATATTCATTTTTCATTACGAAAGAAAATAGGATTCAAAGCTTTCATCAGACTATAGCTGATTTTTCATCATCTCCCTAAGCTTGTTTTATCTCCTATTGGGACATTTAAAATGAAACAAGCACTACTCATTATCGACGTTCAAAATGATTATTTTAAAGATGGCAAAATGGAATTAGTGAATCCAGAGCATGCTTTAGAAAAAATTAATCAATTAGAACATTACTTTAATCAAAACAATTTACCGATTATTTATATTCAACATATCAACACTGCATCTGCGGGCTTTTTCCTTGAAAATACGCTGGGTGTTGAATTACATCCTAAACTCCTACTTAGCGACTCATCACTCGTTGTACAAAAGCATTTTCCGAATAGTTTCTTAGAAACAAATCTTCAATCAGTGCTTCAAAAGCTTCAGATCGAACAACTCGTGATTACAGGCATGATGACGCATATGTGTATAGATTCAGGTACACGTGCCGCATGCGAGCTTGGCTATCAACCAATATTAATTGCCGATGCTACAGCAACTCGTGATCTAGAATATAAAGACTCCATCGTCAAAGCATCGGATGTACAGTCAGCGTTTTTATCAGCTCTAAATGTTTTTGCAAAAGTACAAAATACCTCTGATTTCCTGAACAATCAGAAAGCACGAAAATAAAAAAGAGCGTTCAGATGAACGCTCTTTCCAGATATTTTAAATTCAACGATTTGGATAAACCGTTGCAATCAGGTTTTCCACCACTGCTGGCTCAGCCAATGTTGAAGTATCTCCTAAGCTATCTAACTCATTTGCCGCGATCTTACGCAAGATACGACGCATGATCTTACCTGAGCGTGTTTTGGGTAAAGCAGGTGCCCAATGCAAAGCATCTGGTGTCGCCACAGGACCAAGTACTTTACGCACCCAATCCACGAGCTCTTTACGAAGTTCTTCTGATTCTGCAACATCAGCCTGCAAAGTGACAAAAGTACAAATTCCTTGTCCTTTAATATCATGTGGCATACCAACGACCGCCGCTTCAGCGACTGCCTCATGCGCAACTAGCGCACTTTCAATTTCTGCTGTTCCCAAACGGTGTCCTGAAACATTGAGCACATCATCTACACGTCCAGTAATCCAGTAATAGCCATCAGCATCACGGCGTGCACCATCTCCTGTGAAATAGCAGTTTTTAAAAGTTGAGAAATAAGCTTCGATAAAACGCTGCGGGTCACCCCAAATCGTACGCATTTGACCTGGCCAAGAATCTTTAATCACAAGATTCCCTTCTGCTGCACCCTCTAACTCGTTACCTTCACCATCAACTAAAGCAGGTTGCACACCAAACAATGGACGTGTAGCAGAGCCTGGTTTGAGTGCAGTTGCACCTGGTAATGGTGAAATTAAAATACCACCTGTTTCAGTTTGCCACCATGTATCGACAATTGGGCAACGACCTTCACCGACTACTTCGTGATACCAGTTCCATGCTTCAGGGTTAATTGGTTCACCCACCGAACCAAGCAAACGTAAACTGCTGCGATCACTTTCACGGACATAGGCATCACCTTCACGCATCATCGCGCGAATCGCAGTTGGTGCAGTATATAAAATGGTAACGTTATGTTTATCAATTACATGCCCGATACGTGCCCATGTTGGGTATTGAGGAATTCCTTCAAACATCACTGTGGTGGTTGCATTGCTTAATGGACCATACAACAAATAGCTATGTCCTGTAATCCAACCCACATCAGCAGTACACCAGTACACATCATCTTCTTTTAGATCAAAGACTTC
>NZ_MELG01000109.1:9378-14704 GCF_001767535.1 Acinetobacter sp. GWC1_38_13
GTTCACATAAACTAAATAACCACCCGTGGTATGTAATACCCCTTTTGGTTTGCCTGTAGAACCCGAGGTATAGAGAATGAATAGAGGATCTTCCGCTTTCATCGGTTCAGGTGGGCAATGCTCATCCACTTCCATGATGGCAAGGTGGTACCAAACGTCACGATCATCATTGAATTGAATTGGGTTTCCAGTACGATGAACCACGATTACATGTTCAACACTTTCTGTCCCTTTGATTTGCAAAGCTGCATCTACATTCTCTTTCAATGGAATCAGCTTGCCACCGCGCATGCCAGCATCTGCAGTAATCACTAATTTTGCTTGGCTATCTTCAATACGACTCGCCAATGAGTCGGGTGAGAAACCACCAAACACTACACAATGGACTGCCCCAATACGTGCACAAGCCAACATCGCAATTGCTGCTTCAGGCACCATTGGCATATATAAAACGACACGATCACCCTTCACGATGCCCTGCTTTTTCAATACATTTGCGAAGCGGCATACTTCGTCATGTAACTCAGCAAAAGAAATAATTTTATGACGTGATGGATGATCACCTTCCCAAATAATGGCAGGCTTTAAAGGGTTGGTTTTTAGATGGCGATCCAAACAGTTTGCGGAGACGTTCAACTCCCCATCTGCAAACCATTCGATCTTGAAATTGTCCTGTTGAAAACTAGTATTTTTCACTTGGGTAAAAGGCTTGATCCAATCGACCTTTTTCGCTTCTTCAGCCCAGAATGCATCTGGCTGCTCGATAGAGTACTGATAACGTTTGAAATAGTCTGTTTCCGAGATTCTTGCCGTTTCTTTAAATTTCTCTGGCACTGGGTAGATTTCTTTCATAGCTCACTTCCTTGGTTTTTTATTTCATACCTTAGATATACTCATCTAGCATTGGTATGTTTTGTTTTCTCTTGCAGTATGGTCACCATTAACAAGAGCAAACAATTCGGCTTTGGTCGTAGGACTGTTATTGTTTTACAACCAATTTTATTTCAAAAATTTACTCAAAATAATTTAAAATTTAACAGCTTGTCTATGCTTTTTCTTTTTAAAATAAGTGAATATTTTGATCATTATGCATAGATTTAAAGATTAAATAATCAAAAAAATAGGTATCTGTAATGTTTGACTCTTCATCCACTAGTCGTAATGCTTTAGTAAAAGATAATCCACTGTCACCTAAAGGACGTTTTAATCGTCTGAGTTATTTGGGTTGGTATGGGTTACTGACCATCGTTTATCTCGCTACCTTCATGTGTATTATTGTCTTTGCAGGTCAATTGAGCATCAACAGTGTCAATGTAAATGATCCTATCATGCCTGCATTTTCAGGCATTGCGGTACTCGCACTAGTGATCTCATGGTTTCTCGCTTTTTATTTTCAAATCGTTTTTCTTATTCGACGTTTACATGATTTGAATAAAACAGGTTGGTTAAGCTTGTTATTACTGGTGCCATTTATCCAATTAGTTTTCACTCTCTATGTATTACTTGCAGCAGGAACACCTCACCGCAACGATTATGGGGATGTTCGCCCATCAAAAACTTGGGAAAAACTACTCGCTTGGATCATGATTCTCCTCAGTCTATTTATGATTTTCGGCATGTTTATTTTTGCTTATTATTTCGCAAGTCCTGATTTTTGGGATGCACCGACACAGATGATTCAAAACACAACCGAATATTTCTAAATCGACATCAATCGCTACTGTTAACGAATTTTTCATGCGTGCTGACGATAAATTTATTATGATTGCGTTCCTCATCACACCCAACTTTGCGAAATAGAGATTTTCTTGTGGCAAATGAACAACCGACATTGACTGATGTCGCAAAAGATACTGGCGAATTGATTCACCAAGCAGGTGCCAAAACAACGCAAACTGTATTGGCACACACTGAAAAATATCAAGATGCATATACGACCATCGATAAGATCATGGACAGTTTCTGGGAACGTGTTCCTTATATTTGTATTGCCTTGGTCGTTTTTATCATTTTCTGGTTACTGACCAAACTATTTAAATTGTTTATTCGTAAAACCTTGGAAAATCGAACTTACACGCGTCAAAATTTGGTGTTGGTATTAAACCGTGTCGGAAGTACCTTTATTATTTTCTTTGGTTTCCTAATCGCACTTGTGATCGCAATTCCAGGTTTTACACCGAGTCAATTGATTGGTGCTCTTGGAATTGGTTCGGTAGCAATTGGTTTTGCCTTTAAAGATATTTTCCAAAACTTACTGTCAGGAATCTTAATCTTGCTCAGTGAACCTTTCCGTATCGGTGACGATATCGTAGTCAATGGTTTGGAAGGAAATGTTGAAGATATCCAAATTCGTGCAACATTTTTACGCTCTCCCGATGGTCGTCGCATCGTGATTCCAAACGCGACGGTATATACCAGCGCTGTTATTGTGAACAGTGCGTATCAACGTCGCCGCTGCGAGTTTGTTGTAGGAATTGGGTATGAAGATGACATACAAAAGGCTAAGAAAATTATTCTGGATATCCTGAATAATAATATGACTGTACTCAGTCAGCCTGCTTTTTCTGTAAATGTCACTGCTTTGGCGGATTTCTCAATTAATTTAACCGTGCGTTGGTGGGTCAACACCACCGAGACATCGACCTCTGCATCGATCAGTGAAATTCAAGAATTGGTTGTTACGGCTTTTGATGAGAAAGGGATTTCGATTCCTTACCCTGTGCAAGAAGTCAAAGTCTATCGCGGTGATCAATCAGATAACACCGAGAATTTAGACAAACAAACGACCTAAGATATTCGACACCGCTGTTTCAGTTCGCAAAATTCGGTTGCCTAGACTCATTGCTTGGCAACCATTTTTTTTGAGTAAGTCAATTTCGTACGGTATAAACCCACCTTCTGGCCCTACAATTAAATTACAGCCATGAGCTATCGCATGGGGCATCGATTGTTCTGCATAAGGATGTGCGACATAAGCAGGTCTTTGCTCTGTGATCAAGGTCGGTAAGACATCTTCAACAAAAGGTTTGAACCGTTTGTAGAGTTGAATTTCAGGGACAATCGTATCGCCAGCTTGCTCTAAGCCGAGTGTCACATAATCATCGAGTTGTTGCAAAAAAGGACTTTGCCAATAACTTTTATCAACCCGATAGCTATGAATTAAACTTATGCGTTCCACACCTAGCGTCACCGCATCCATAATCATACGTCGCAACACTTTGGGGCGAGGTAAGGCCAAGATCAAATGCACAGGAACTTTGTTCGGCACATTTTCTGCTTGAATGGGTCTTAGCATAATCTGCTGTGCTGTAATACTCTGCACCTCAGTGAGATAACGTTGACCATCACGAACGCCTACCTTTAAAGTATCTCCAGCCTTTAATTGAAGATGTTGATTCAAGTGCTTGATTTGACGTTGATCCTCGATTGACCAAATATCACTTGAGCAATCTTGGTTAGCGTCCAGTAAAACGATATTCATGAAGCAGTTCGTTGCGCTAAATAATGGTCAATTAATTGAATATGTTTTTGCAATGAGCCTTTATTGCGTTGCAACACCAATTCAGCTTGATGAATCAATCGCTGGCTTTGCTCTGGATGATTTAGGCAACTCATCAGATTTTGTATAACTAGCTCAGCATTTTCAGCAACAAGGATCCCTTCTTCCGTCACAAACTCATCGACAATTGTTTGAAAATTAAAATAGCGAGGACCAATCACAGTGGGTACATCTAAAACCATTGGTTCTAAGATATTGTGCCCACCGCCTGGTTCATTGAGTGAACCACCGACAAAACATGCCTGACTTAATGCATACCATAACCACATCTCACCCATACTATCTGCAAGATATACCTGCGTATCCACTGTAATCTCTTGTTTGAGACTACGCCGCTGCGTATTTAAATTCAGGTTTTGGCAGATCTTATGTACCTCATCAAAACGCTCTGGATGACGTGGTACAACGATACATAACAAATGAGAGTTTGAATTTAAATGTGGCTGTAATTGCTTAAGTAACTGTTCTTCTTCAGGTGCATGTGTGCTGGCTAAAGTAATAATTTGGCGTTTCTCTAACTGCCATTCCTGTTTTAACTGTTCAGCTTGCTCAATAAAGGAGGTCGGAGCACTAATATCAAATTTAATATTTCCAACAACCTGACTTTTGGCTTTCTCTAAGCCTAAATCCACATAGCGTTGCTGTGTCGCTTGATCTTGCGCCAACATCCACGTTAATTGTTGCAACATGACTTGGGTAAGTCGACTCACCTTGGCATAGCCCTTGGCGGATTTTTCTGAAAGACGTGCATTAAGCAAAATACATGGAATCTGTTGCTGTTTCGCTTGGGCAATTAAATTTGGCCAAATCTCAGTTTCAACTAAAGCGAGTAGCTTCGGCTGATACAAATCAAAAAATTGCTTGAGTAACGGTTTTTGATCAACAGGCAAATATACAGCTTGAAATAACGCTAAGTAGGGTGCTTTAAGAAAAAGTGATTTGGCACGGGCTTGCCCCGTTTTTGTGGTATTGGTCACTAAGACAGGATGACCTAATTTTAAATAATGCTCGATAAGAGGTTGTGCAGCATTGGTTTCACCGACAGAAACCACATGGAACCAGATCGTATGCAGGTTTTTTGGCGTTTGAAATGGTCCAAAACGCTCAAGGCATTCTTGTTGAAAGAGCTCTTCGCTTTCAGCACGTTGTTTTATTTTCCAGCGGTATAAAGGCTTGAGACAAGCCAATAAAATGTTATACCAAAATGGTGTTTGTTGTGCTGCGATTTCCTGCGCCATCCTAGACCATATATTTCGATTTGATTTCAGCACATTATGCGGAATTTCAAAAAAAAACTCATGCCATTTTGGTAAATGACATGAGTAATTCTAAAAACAACTTAAGTTTCGAGTTGTTCAAAAACAGGATAATCCGTATAACCTTCGGCACTCAGACCATACAAGGTATCGAATTGAACCTGATTAAGCGGTAGATCATTTTCCAAACGCTCGAATAAATCAGGATTTGCGATATATGCTAAACCAAATGCAACTGCATCCGCTTGTTCAGTTGCTAAAATACGCTTGGCTGAATCTGGCGTTAATTTTTCGTTGGCAATCCAAGCACCTTTGAATTTAGGACGCAACTTTGGTTGTAAACTATCTTCAGCTTCATACTCGCGAGTAAAGATAAACGCAACATTACGCTGATCTAATTGCTCAACGACATAACCAAAAGTTGCTAATGGATTATCATCACCCATATCATGAGAATCAGCACGTGGCGCTAAATGTACACCGACACGACCTGCACCCCATACTTCAATAA
>NZ_MELG01000109.1:14711-28459 GCF_001767535.1 Acinetobacter sp. GWC1_38_13
AACGACTTGCAACAACAAACGTGCACGGTTTTCAATTGAACCACCGTATTCATCTTCGCGAGTATTGGTTTTACTTTGCAAGAATTGATCGATTAGATATCCATTGGCAGCATGCAGCTCAACACCATCAAAACCTGCAGCCTTCGCAAGTTCAGCAGCGTGTTTATACTCAACTACAATTTCTTGAATTTCTTCGTGCGATAAAGCTCTAGGTGTCACAAACGGGCGTTTCGGACGAAGTAAACTCACTTCCCCTGCTGGCTGGATTGCACTTGGTGCGACAGGTGTATCACCATCTAATAAGTCTGGATGTGAAATACGTCCTACATGCCATAACTGAACAACAATTTTTGAACCTTGCGCATGCACGGCTTTTACAATTTTGTTCCAAGCTTGCGCTTGTTCTTGTGACCATAAACCTGGGGTATTGGCATATCCTACCGCTTTCGGGCTAATCACAGTCGCTTCAGTAATAATCAGACCTGCATTAGCACGTTGTTGGTAATACTCAACCATCAGATCATTTGGGATACGTTGTTCACCGCTACGTGCTCTTGTTAACGGTGCTAAAACCAAACGGTTCTTGATTGTAAAGTCACCGACTTGCAATGCAGAATTTAACTCAGCCATAATCGCCTCAACTTACACTTGTTACTTTAAAGTGTTTGTTTTAAATGTTCGATGTATTGCTGAATCAAAGCTTCATTACGCGTAAAATATGACCATTGCCCATATTTCTCAACCTTAATCAAACCTGCTTGCTGTAATACAGACAGATGATTTGACATGGTCGATTGAGCAACCTTTCCTAAACGTTCGATGTGTCCTGCACATACGCCGCGTTCGAAACTGCCACCACATTCTTGTACAGGTAAAAATTGCTCAGGCTCTTTTAGCCATTGCAAAATCTGTCGACGCAACGGATTGGCTAAGGCTTTGCTTATAACATCAATATCCATAGACTCACCACGTTTCTCAACAGGCAAAGCTTTGTTCAGCATCTCAACCCAGTATATCGAATTTTATAAATATTAATATCTATTTTTTTCGATATTAATATCATATTTTTTCGATTAAGGGTCGAGAGCTGAACGAGATTGCCGTTTTTATTGGATAAAACTTACAGACCTTGTTTTAAACTCGCTTCAATAAACTTGTCTAAGTCCCCATCAAGCACAGCTTTTGTATTGGAGTTTTCGACACCTGTACGCAAGTCTTTAATACGTGAGTCATCAAGTACATAAGAGCGAATCTGACTTCCCCAGCCAATATCCGATTTAGAATCTTCGAGCGCCTGAGCTGCTTCGTTGCGCTTGTTCATTTCTAACTCATAGAGTTTGGCACGTAGTTGTTTCCACGCATGGTCACGGTTGGCATGTTGTGAACGTTGGTTCTGACATGCAACCACAATACCTGTTGGCGCGTGAGTCAGACGAACAGCTGAGTCAGTTTTGTTAATATGCTGACCACCCGCGCCTGATGCACGATAGGTATCCGTACGAACATCTGATGGATTGATATCAATTTCGATATTGTCATCAATCTCTGGTGAAACGAATACGGCAGAGAATGAAGTGTGACGGTTATTATTACTATCGAATGGAGATTTACGAACTAAACGGTGTACACCACTTTCTGTACGTAACCACCCATAAGCAAATTCACCATCAACTCGAATCGTCGCTGATTTAATACCCGCCACGTCACCATCAGAAACTTCCATCAGTTCTGCTTTGAAACCATGACGCTCGATCCAACGCATATACATACGTAATAACATCGAAGCCCAGTCTTGTGCCTCTGTACCACCCGAACCAGATTGGATTTCAAGGAAGCATGGGTTTGGATCCATCGGATTACTAAACATACGACGGAATTCGAGGTTCCCAAGAGCTTGTTCAGCGCTATCTAATTCTGCTTGCACATCTTCAAGTAAGCTTTCATCATCAGCTTCAACAGCCAGATCAAGCATTGCTTTTGCATCATCTAACTGTTCTGCAAGACGATCAAATACACCTAAAGTATTTTCTAAACTGCCCTTTTCTTTCGCAATTGCTTGCGCACGACTTTGGTCATTCCAAATCGCAGGGTCTTCTAATTCTCTTAAAACTTCTTCTAAACGCTCTGCTTTTAGATCGTAGTCAAAGATACCCCCGTAGTGTTTGGCTACGATCAGATAAATCTTTCAATTGGATTAAATACGGATTGATTTCCACGCGTCTGTTCTCACAAATTTTCACCTAACCTAATATTTTAACATAAGTGCTTTATGCGACACAGCCATAACCTTTTAAAGTGTTTTTCTTATAGATTTACTATTTACTTATCAGAAATATTGAAACAAAGTAATCGTACTTTGAAACATCTAGCGACAAGATTGTTGCTTAAATACACGAAAATTACCTAAACACACAATCTCTCCTAAGTTTTAATAAATCAAAACATTATTAAATACTAGTTATAAATCAATATTTTATATTGCAAATTTTACAAAAAAAATACATTCGTACAGTTTGATTACTTTCCTTTGATTGACCCGCTAAAGTTTTTAACTAGACTGAGAGTTGTAACAAAACATGTAATTAACATTCAATTGGTTCATTATCTCAAAGGGGAGTAGCCATGAAAAAATTAGCAATTGCATCAGCACTTTTATCTGCTTTGGCAGTAACAGGTACTGCACATGCGTATCAAGCTGAAGTAGGTGGTTCATATACTTATACAGATTGGGATCAGTTCGATAGTACACATAGTTTTGGTGTAGATGGGACTTATTACTTTAATCCAGTCCAAACACGTAATGCACCTCTTGCTGAAGCAGCGTTTTTGAACCGCTCTAGTAATGTAAATGCAAAAGTGAATTATGCCGACAATGACGGTGTGAAGAACTCGCAATACGGTGTTGGTGTTGAATACTTCGTTCCGAACAGTGACTTTTACTTAAGCGGTAATTTAGGTCGTGACGAACTTGAAGTAGACAACCTGCCAATCGATCAAAAAGTAACAACTTATAGTGCTGAGGTAGGTTATTTACCAGCACCAGGTTTATTACTTGCACTTGGTGTTAAAGGATACGATGAGAAAGATGGTGAAGATGGCGCTGACCCAACAGTTCGTGCTAAATACGTCACTCAGGTTGGAGCGAATGATGTCAACCTGGAAGCTTATGGTGCATTTGGTGATTTAGATGAGTACGGTGTTAAAGGTGACTTCTATCTCGACAAAACCTTAAGTGTCGGTGCAGATTACTACAACAATGACCTCACAAAACGTGATGAATGGGGTATTTCTGCGAAGAAATTCCTAAATCAACAAGTAAGTTTAGAAGGTCGTGTTGGTTTTGGTGATGACTACAATACCTATGGTATCCGTGGTGCATATCGCTTCTAAATAAGAAAGTGACTAAACATCACTTCATACGAAAAGACAAAAGCCCTGCTCTTTAAGATCAGGGCTTTTTTTAATTTCTTAGATAAAAGTACATAGAAAAAGAATTAAGTCTCAAACCAATGGGTCGAAAAAAATATCAATAAAATTTTACTGTTCATTTAAGCATTATTGACGTGTTTTCAAATATCACTACACTACATCGCGCAATAACTTATTAATAGCACGTATTATTTTAACAAGGGGTCAGGTTTTTATGAAAAAATTAAGTCTTATTACTGCACTATTAACATCTTGCATCGGTGTAAATGCAAATGCATACCAAACTCAGCTCATGGGTGCTTATGAATATACATATATTAAAGACAGCGAAATGGATAGCCATCGCGTTAACACAGCAAGTGTAAATGGTAAATATTATTTTAACCCAGTTCAAACACGTAATGCTCCACTAGCGGAAGCGGCATTCTTAGATAAAACATCAAACATTGGCTTAGGTTATACCTATGCAGAAGAATCAGGTATTTATTCTTTTGTGAATTTTGGCGGAATACCGCAAATAAACGTAGATTTCAAACAAGAGTTCAACTCTATCGGTCTTAATGGTGAATTTTATATTCCCAACACGCAATTCTATATCTCAGGAAGTCTGCATAGAACCGACATAGAAGCGATTGCAAAGAGCTATAATGAGTCTTACAAATTTGCGAGTGATGATGGCAATGGTTATTCGGCTGAAGTAGGCTTTCTTCCAACACATGGGATGCTACTTGCCGTAGGTGTCGCAGATTTATCGAAAAGTTTTGATCCTATTCAAGCTGCTCAATATGGCTTTATCACAACTTATTCAAATGCAGTCGCTATCACAGGCGAAGAAGATGAAGACACCGCAATTACACTTCGTGCTAAATATGTTTCACCTATTGCAGGTTATTACACCAATTTTGAAGCTCAGAGCTATATAGGTGATGAGACAACATATCGTTTAGCTGCTGATCTCTATCTAGACCCAACACTCAGTGTCGGAATTGCATTCGCAGATTCAACCGCTGAAGATGCAGATACCATTTTCAGCATTCGTGCGCAAAAATTCTTTACTCCAACATTTGCTGTGGGTGTTGGTTATACAGGGATCGACGGCGCGAACTCGTATGGAATTAACGGCACATTCCGCTACTAATCTTTCTAAAAACCGCTCAAATTTGAGCGGTTTTTTATTGTTTTAAATGCACAACCTGTAATTGTAGACTGACATTTCCATTAAAAACATTACGCTCCAAGGTATAGACCAAATCAACAAAACCCTGCATTGGATTAAACTCAAAACGGTCAACCGCATTAAATGCAATTGCATCAATCGACTGTGTACCAAGTGAAAGTTTTAACTTGAGATGCTGATCTTTCAACCAGCGATAATCAATGACTTTGAATGTTCCTTGAAATTGTGGAAATGGAAATTTTTGTCCCCATGGGCCCATTTGTTCAATCCAATCCACTGTAGATAGATCTAAAGCGTTCTCAGGCAATTCACCATCTGTCCAAATCGTTGCATGAAACAATTCAGCATCCATTTCAGCAATTGTCTGAATAAATAGCTGTTTGAACTCATTAAAATGTGCTTTTTTGAGCGTCAAACCCGCTGCCGCTGCATGCCCACCAAAATGAGTCACAAGATGCGGATATTGCTCTGCGACATGTTCAATCATATCGCGGATATGAATCCCATCAATAGAACGTGCAGATCCCTTAATATGAATACCATCTTCATCGGGGGCAAAAACTAAACTCGGACGATGAAATTGCTCCTTTAAACGTCCAGCGACAATCCCAATTACACCTTGATGCCACTGTTCGTCATACATCACGATAGCGGGCGGAATTTGATCTGTTTCAAGTTGAACGTTTTGCAAAGCAATTAATGCTTGTTGCTTCATTTCAGTTTCAACTTGGCGTCGCTCAACATTTAACTGATTGAGTTGCTGTGCCAGTGGATAAGCTGTTGCCATATCCTCCGCGAGTAAGCATTCGATCCCAATTCTCATACTTTCCATACGACCAGCAGCATTGATTCTCGGTCCTAAGACGAAACCCAAATCTTGTGCTCGCAAAGTTGAAGCCTCTCGACCTGCGACGTCAAGTAGCGCGAGAATACCTGCCCGACATTGGTTTTGCTGAATACGTTTTAGACCTGCATCAATCAAAATACGATTGTTATAATCCAAACTTGCAACATCCGCATAAGTACCTAAAGCAACCAAATCCAAGTATTGAGACACTTTGCTAGTACTTTTATTTTGCTGACTACGGTGAGTTGCCAATTTTGCTAAGACATAGAAAGCAACGCCAACCCCCGCCAGTGACTTACTCGAAAAGTCACAATCCAACTGATTAGGATTAACCACAGCTTCCGCACTTGGTTTTGGCTTAGTGGTCAGGTGATGATCTGTAATGATCACCTGCATCCCCAGTGCTTGAGCGACCTCAACACCTGCATGGCTTGAAATTCCATTATCAACGGTAATCAATAAATCTGGGCGATAAGTCTGGGCTGCTAACTCTGCAATCTTAGGTGTTAAACCATAACCATATTTAAATCGATCAGGAACAAGATACTCAACTCTTGCTCCCATCTCTCGAAGTACGAGAACCATCAAAGCCGTACTGGTTGCACCATCAGCATCATAATCTCCCACAATCACGATTTGTAATTGACGATCAATTGCTTGATCAATGATTTCTACAGCTCGATCCAAATCTTTTAGATTGGGTGCAAGCAGATGTTTAAGCTTCAGTTCTAGTTCTTGCTCTGAGGCAACACCACGTCGTGCCAAAATCTCGGCAATAAACGTTGGCACGCCCTGAAACTGTTCAGGGCGTGTGAGTAATGGTCTTTCTAAAATTTGAATTTTTGTCATTTATGGCATCAATCGTTGAACAACCCAAACCTGATCTGTTCTTTCATAACTCAAACGATCATGTAAACGATTTGGTCGACCTTGCCAAAACTCATAATAATCTGCTTCTAAACGATAACCGCCCCAAAATACAGGTTTAGCAAGCTCCTCTTGATCACCCACTTGCTGCTGCAAGTCCTCAAAACGAGACTGTAATGCTTCACGATCAGCAATCACACCACTTTGAGGTGTACTGATATGTGCTGCAATCTGACTGTCACGTGGGCGTTTATGGTAATAGTCGGTTGATTCCTGTTCAGAAATCTTAGTCACCTTTCCACTAATCCGCACTTGTCGTTCCAAACTCGGCCAATAAAACAATAACTCAGCGTATGGATTTTCCGCGAGATCCAAACCTTTTTGACTATCGTAATTGGTGTAGAAATCGTATCCGTTTTCAGTCGCTCCACGGAGTAAAACCGTACGAACATGTGGTCGACCTAGTCGATTAGCTGTTGCCAACGACATTGCGTACGGTTCATGCAAATTTGCAGCTAAGGCGTGATTAAACCAGTTTAAAAATTGAAGATGAGGATCATGACTGATTTGAGACTCATGCAACTCACCTTGCTCATAGCTTAAACGTAGTTCACTCAAATCTTTAATAACATCGTTCATTCTTGTCACCTTTTAAGCAGCTTGTGCTTGAGCTCGGACCGCTTCTGCTAAGTGATTTGCCAAGGCTTCAACTTCTTCCAATTGATCACCTTCCACCATGACACGAATCACAGGCTCAGTACCTGATTTACGAATCAAAATACGTCCACGACCTTCAAGTTGTTTTTCGGCTTTATCAAATTCAGCGACTAAGGCTGGGATAGAATATGGGTCGAGCATTTGCTGCAAACGAACATTCACCAGCACTTGAGGGAATAAAACAAAATCTTCAACCAATTCATGCAAAGCTTTACTTTGCTCTACCATGACAGTGAGCACTTGCAATGCAGCAATAATAGCATCGCCTGTCGTGCTCTTATCAAGGGTCAAGATATGACCAGATGGTTCACCACCAATCACCCAATTATTTTCTTCAAGTGCCTGTAATACATAACGGTCACCGACTTTAGCTCGTACAAAATTGACATTTGCTTTTGCTAAAGCCAACTCAAGTGCCATATTACTCATCACTGTACCCACAATACCCGCAGGTTTATGACTTGCTTGAGTCGCCAGAATATACAAAATATGGTCACCATCAACCAATTGACCGTGTTTATCAACCATCACGACACGATCTGCATCACCATCAAAAGCAATACCTAGATCTGCTTGTTGCTCTACAACGGCTTTCTGCAATAGTTCAGGATGCGTTGAGCCACAGTTTTCATTGATGTTTAAACCATCTGGCTCATTAAATAATGGAATCACCTTCGCACCCAACTCACGGAATACAGAAGGTCCAACGCTGTAGGCTGCACCATTTGCACAATCGACAACAATTTTTAGATTTCGTAAGTCGAAATGATATGGGAAAGTTGATTTACAGAACTCGATATAACGACCATTGGCATCTTTGACACGAACGCTTTTACCTAAATTAGCCGTATCTTCAATGATCAAATCTTTTTCTAATTCTTGATTGATTTCTTCTTGCAAAGAATCTGGTAGCTTTTTGCCCTCACTTGAAAAGAATTTAATTCCATTATCAAAATAAGGATTATGTGAAGCAGAAATCACAATACCCGCATGGGCATGGAGGGCACGTGTTAAATGCGCAATCGCAGGTGTCGGCAATGGACCTAGTAAGTGAACATACACTCCTGCTGCATTCAAACCTGCTTGCAAAGCAGCTTCCAAAATATAGCCCGATAATCGTGTATCTTTCCCCAAAACAACAATCGGTTTATTTTTGGGACTGTTTCGTTTCAACACCTTGCCCGCAGCAAAACCTAATTTTAATGCAAACTCAGGAGTAATGGGCATTTGTCCAAACTTGCCACGAATTCCATCAGTTCCAAAATAGCTCATCTTCTACTCACTTTCTTATCTTTTATATGACCTTTGGTCATAGCTTTTTTACCCGTTTCACTTTACACCAAAACGAAAAAACCGTCAGCGAACTGACGGTTTTTCTATCGGTAAAATTACGAAAAATCAACCAACACGATAGTTCGGCGCTTCTTTTGTAATCGTAACGTCATGCACATGTGATTCAGACATACCTGCTGAAGTAATTTTCACAAATTTTGCATTTTGGCGAAGATCTTCAATTATAGATGAACCTGTATACCCCATAGAAGAACGTAAACCACCCATCATTTGGTGTACGATGTTACCCATAGGACCTTTATAAGGAACACGACCTTCAATACCTTCTGGTACTAATTTTTCAGCACCCGCTTTAGAATCTTGGAAATAACGGTCAGCAGAGCCAGTTGCTCCAGCCATTGCACCCAATGAACCCATACCGCGATAAGCTTTGTAGTAACGACCTTGGAAGAATTCAACTTCACCAGGTGCTTCTTCAGTACCTGCAAGTAGTGAACCCACCATAATTGTGCTTGCGCCTGCACCAATTGCTTTTGCCATGTCGCCAGAGAAACGAATACCACCATCCGCAATTAACGGAATTTGGTCTTTCAATGCACTTGCAACACTGTCAATTGCAGAGATCTGCGGCATACCAATACCAGCAACAATACGTGTTGTACAGATCGAACCTGGACCAATACCAACTTTAACAGCATCAGCACCCGCATCAAGTAACGCCAATGCAGCATCACCCGTTGCAATATTTCCACCAATCACTTGAACTTGTGGATAGTTTGCTTTAACCCAACGTACACGCTCAATCACACCAGCTGAGTGACCATGTGCAGTATCAACGACGATCGCATCAACACCCGCATCAACTAAGGCTTCAACACGGCTAGGTGTTTCAGCACCTGTACCAACTGCTGCACCAACGCGTAAACGACCAAGGTCATCTTTACAACTGTTTGGATAGCTTTCCGCTTTACGGAAGTCAGTCACCGTAATTAAGCCTTTGAGTTCATTGTTTTCGCCAACAACTAAGACTTTTTCAATACGGTGCTTTTGCAACAAAGCTTGAATATTTTCTTTCGACTCACCTTCACGAACAGTCACTAGACGGTCTTGACCCGTCATGATGTTGCTCACTGGTTGTTCAAGATTGGTTTCAAAACGAGTATCACGACCTGTGACGATACCCACAACTTTGCCATCTTTTACAACAGGTACACCGCTAATATTATTGGCTTGAGTAATTGCAATAAGTTCACGAACTGTCGTTTCAGGAGTTACTGTGATTGGGTCTTTCACCATTCCAGCTTCGAATTTTTTTACACGGCGTACTTCCGCAGCTTGTGCGGCAATATCCATGTTTTTATGCAAAATACCGATACCGCCATTTTGCGCCATCGCAATCGCCATACGTGATTCAGTCACGGTATCCATTGCAGCAGAAACAAGAGGGATATTAAGTTGAATTCCGCGAGTTAAACGTGTCTTTAAGGAGACATCTTTTGGGAGAACAGTTGAGTAGGCAGGAAGTAATAAGACATCATCGAAGGTTAACGCTTCTTGAACGATGGTCAGCATAACAATCTCACTGGTAAATTCCGTGAGCTATTATAAACAAATTTCAGGGTGATTTTCATTTTCTATGATGAAAATTATTTGAGAAAAGCTGTTGATCAATATATCAACTGCTGCAAAAACTCAATTTAAGCTATCACAATCAACAGACTTGATCATAATCTTCATTATTTTCTGAGTCTTGTTGTTCAATATCTATCAACGGGATCAGATTGTATTTCAGCCGTGCTTTATTGCATTGTTCATCCGCAATTTTCACTTCTTTACAAGTTGTGCTTCGAGCATGATATATCGAACAACTCACACGCGTTCCAACCTCACCTTCAAGAGCAATGCATTTGGGCTGTGATTGGTTGGTTCCCTTCATACAAGAATAAATAGCCGTGATTGGCTCGACCATTGTTTCAGGGATATATTCAGCTTCAGCCCAATAAAATGAAACTCGATAATTCGCGCAGCATGCACCACAAGTCATACATGCATCTGGCGTTGCGATTTGAGACAACATTTTTTTAAAATTCTCGTTATCAAAACCAATTCCTTTGCAACGAGAATCCTAAAAAAAGTCATTCTGAAAAACAATATTGCCTATAAATTTTTTATGCAATCATGCGTCGATTTTGCTAAATCACCTACATCCCAATTAGGTTGTTGGGCAGCTAAATACGTATTCGTTCATCAGATCAACACCGCATTCAAGTGTTTCAATCCAATTAAGAAATTGATTGATCATTTCTTTACCGACAAATGCCGTACCATGCTGTGGAACAATCATATCAATATCCATTTGACGAACCATATTGACCCATAAACGTATCACTTTGTTGGAACACATATAGCGTTGGTGAAAGCCTTTCATTTTTTTAATATGCGCTTCAAAGTCGACAATCGGCAGACTAGCATCTTCAACAATTGATGCGCCCATATCACCTGAGAAAAGAATCTTTGCAGTTGGGTCATAAAACTGAAAATTCCCGACGGAATGTAAGAAATGCGCAGGAACTGCAATAATCGCCGACTCTCCCAAAGGAATAACTTGACCTGTATCAGGGAGTTCAATCAAACGCTCTTCCCAATTGCCTTTCATTCGATCACTCATAAAAGCAGAATTGAGATGGGGTAAGAAACGTGCCCATAGCTTCGATGCAACGACTTTAGCATCGGTATAGACCAACCAACGTGGCATCGAAGTGATAATGTCAGGATCTTGATGCGAAGCCATCACATAATCTAGATTCTTCAATTTGGTATAGCGATTAAGTTCCATTGTGAGCGGGACATAAGTCAAATCACCACCTGGATCTAAGACAGCTGCACGATCATGATCAATAATTAAAAACTGGTTGGCTTGAATTCCCTCACCTTTTACCAAACTGGTAAAACTAATACATTTATGCTGACCATTATCGAATAATATCTGTGATGTTGTCCTTTCAAAGCTCATAGCAACCCCATAAAAAATCTTTAAATATGAATTATTTTAATTCCATAATAAAATAATGGGATTAAGTTCATGTTTCAATCGAATGTTGGATATTTATCGTAATTTTTAAAAAAATTCTTTTTCGATATATTTATTGGATTTAACACGCCTAAGCTATAAAATATAATAATTCTCATTAGCATCTTTATTGATCTGCCCTTTCTTGGAAATTTCTATGCTCTTTACGCGCCCCACTTTACTTGCAATCTTTATTTTGAGCCATATAACAAGCGCTGCTTATGCAACTGAAGATCAAAGCAATATCCTTCCAACAATTTCCATCAAAGCTCAACAAGATAAAAACAATGATTATGTGGCGACACAAGCAACATCCACTTTGAAATCAAATGCGCCATTATTTAAAACAGCTCAGTCTGTTACGGTGATTACCCAAGAACAATTACAACAAAAACAAGCTCAAACTTTGGCTGAAGCCCTAAATGGTGTTGCAGGGGTCGTCTCAGGGCAACTCGGAAGACGGGGTTGGGATGATTTTATTATTCGTGGGCAAACTTCGTCTGATCAGGTCTTTATTGATGGGTTACGTCAAGGTCAAAGTACCTTTGTTGCTACTGAAATTTCAGGTATGGATCAAGTTCAAATTTTAAAAGGACCTGCATCAGTTAACTTTGGTTTAGTTCAACCTGGTGGCATGGTGAACATGGTCACCAAACGCCCACAAGCCGAGAGCTTTTACCGCAGCGCTTTCACCTACGGCTCTCATCAACTCAAGCAAGCAACATTCGATATCAACTACAGTCCGAATGAAAGTGAGAAAGGTGCTTTTCGCTTAAATGGTCGCATCTCTGATCAAAATGATCCGACTGACTTTGTTTATTTTAAAAACAACTATATCTCACCTTCTTATAATTTTGATTTAGGCGAAAAAACCGATTTATCAGTGATTGCCAGCTATCAACATCGTGAATATCTACGACAACAAGGTTTACCAGTCTTAGGTACATTATTAAATAATCCAAATGGCGCATTGAATTCCAAACTATTGATTAGTGAACCATCACATGGCGCTTATGAGGCCGATGTCTATCGTGTAGGTTATAATTTCGTGCATCGTTTTGAAAATGATTGGCAATTTAAACAAAACTTTGCAGTGCAAAAAACAGAAATGCTTGGACCCGCAGTATTTGCTGCAACAGGTAAAAACTTTTGGGCAAAAAACGAAGAAGGTAAAATTGATTACACCACGATCCAACGACAAGGGCGTTATCAAGATGTCGATAACCTAAATTTTTCTATCGATAATCAACTGCTAAAAACATTAAATTTCGGTAATACCTCACATGAAATCACTGTGGGAGTTGATGCCATGCAAGAAAAAAGTGATTACATCAATAACCGTTGTACAGTGGGTAATTTGAATCTCTATCAACCTGAATACAATACCAAGGTGACTTGCCCAGATATACCGACCAACCATGATATCAATCGTCTCAGATATACAGGTTTATATCTTCGTGATCGAATCGAATTGAATGATCAGCTAGTTTTGAATCTTGCGGGGCGACATGACTGGACTGAAACAACCACTCAAAATTTAGTTAAAAATACCGAAACAACCCAATCTGAGAATGCATTTACAGGTAATGCATCTTTGCTTTACAGCATCAATGAAATCGCTGCACCTTATGTGAGTTATGCAACCTCATTCTTACCTGTAAGTGGTACGGATTTCCATGACAATTCCTTTAAACCCGAGGAAGGCAAGCAAATTGAAGTAGGTCTAAAACTACAAAGTCCAGATCAACGCATTCAAGGCAGTATCGCTTGGTTTGATTTACGTCGCCAAAATGTTTCCGTGACTGATCCAATCAACACAGGTTTTAAAGTACAACGTGGCGAACAGCTGACACGTGGAATCGAAACAGAGCTTGCAGCGCATTTATTTGATCAACTCAAAATTACGGCTGCCTATACCTACACGCCTGACGCAGAAATAAGTAAAGATACTCAAGCTGAAAATATCGGATTGACGATAGATAATGTTCCAGAGCACAGTTATAGCTTATCTACACGCTATCGTTTTAAACCCAATTCAAATTTAGGTTGGTATGTAGGCGCGGGCGTTCGCGGTGAAAGCAAAAAAAGTGTTAATGGTTTAACAGTCGATCTTCCAGGCTATACCTTGTTTGATACTGAGGCAGGTTATGATACCGAACACTGGGGTGCTCAACTGGCAATCCGCAATATGTTTGATAAAGATTATTATGCTGGTGCGCTCAACGAGAACTTGGTTACTTTAGGCAATCCACGCCAAATTAATTTTACAGTGAAGTTTAGGGTGTGTTGACACTTTTAGCTTAAAAAAATAGCGAAGTAGTAAAATCAAATCGCCAAACCCAATTTTA
>NZ_MELG01000110.1:0-7996 GCF_001767535.1 Acinetobacter sp. GWC1_38_13
GCAAAAATTAAACTTCCAACTGAAAAACAGCAACTCTCATGGAGTGCAACGCTTAAAGCAGATAATTTCAATCCACAAACTGTAGCTACAGCTGCACCAGTAAATTTATTAAATGGACAAATTGTTGCTAAAGGTTTTGCTAAACCAAATCAGCAGATTATTCAATTTGATAATATTGATCTAAATGGTCAGTTAGCCCAATCAAATACATCTGAAAAAATTGCACTTAAAGGAAAAAGTACAGCAGCTTTAATTTTCCATGATCAAAAAAATGGTGGTGGATTTAAGAGTTATGCAGTTCAGTATGATGGTTCATTAAATGCTTTAAATCAGGCAAATGGATTATTAAAAATAGATCTTGCTGGCACGCCTGATTACGTGAAAATTAATGAGTTAAAGCATGATGGTGTGGCTGGTAAATTATTTGCAACAGGTTCAGTCAATCTAAAAGATAAATTAGGTTGGAATATTGAAACCTCATTAGTTCGTTTCAAGCCCCAATATTTTGTTTCAAGTGTCAAAGGTGAAATTTCAGGACATGTCAAATCACAGGGTGTGTGGTCTGATGACCTAAAACGAGTTGATATACGTCAACTCAATGCGGCAGGTTTTATTAACAATAAACCAGTTCGAGGACGAGGTAATTTAACACTTTTGCTTGATTCAAATCAAAAAGGGTTCTTACCACAACAATTTGAAGCAAATGATTTATTTTTTGCATATGCACAAAACCAATTACAAGCAACTGGTAATGCACAAAGCTTAAAAGTTAAATTAAACGCACCAGCTTTGTATGAAATCTATCCCGGATTGCAAGGTCGAGCGTATGGTAATTTAAATATACAATCTCAACCGAAACTGAAAGCAACAGCAAACATCGCTGTAGATAATTTTGCATTTAATAACCTAGTTAGTATTAAGTCATTACGTGTGCAAGGTGAACTACCAACTTCAGAGACCACACCAACGATTTTAACTGCGAAGGTAAATCAAGTACGCAATGGAAATCGTGAAATTGAAAATGCAGTTGTGAATCTCGCTGGTACTCGCAAAGCGCATTTGTTAAAAGTTGAAAGTAAAAATAAGCAGTCTAATTTTTATGTTCAACTCGCAGGTGGATTTAATCAAAACAACGATTGGTTAGGTCAGTTGCAAAAAGGTAATTTCACTTCGCGTAGAATTAGTCTAGTACAGAATCAAAGTGCGCCGATTATATATACCTCATCTGCTGCTGAACTGTTTGTAGGGCAGCATTGTTGGTCAAGCTCTCATAGCCAGTTATGCCTTGATCAGGCTGCACGTATAAGTAAAACCAAAGGAAATGTTTCTTTTCTCACTAAAAATCTTGATTTAAATGATTTTGCTGCATTTATGCCAGAAGGTTTAGCTGTTACAGGACAGTTAAATGGTTATGCACGTGCATCATGGGCAAATGGTACGCGACCAAAATTAGATGCGACATTAGTAACCCGTAAAGGTGAAATCGGTCTTGCTGCTGCTGATCCCCAAGATCCTGCGACAACAGTCACTTATGATGAACTTAGTTTGATCGCAAAAAGCGTTGGCGAAGGATTGTTATTCAGAGTGGATATGAAAACACCTGATATTGGAACAGGTTATGCCAATGTGATTATTAATCCATTCCTAAGCAATATGCCAATGCGCGGTGAAATTGCTTTTGATGAAGTTCAGCTCAAAGTATTTAAGCCATTTATTAAAGATGTACGTTCTATGGCTGGCACTTTATCGCTTGCTGGAAAAGTGGACGGAACTTTAACACAACCACAATTTACAGGTGAAATGCGTTTGAAAAATGGCGCTATTAGTATGATTTCATTACCTGTGAATTTAAATAATATTCAGCTTTACTCTTCGATTCGACAAGATTCAGCAAGCATAGATGGTGCATTTAATAGTGGACAAGGTGTAGGTCGTTTAAAAGGGAGCTTTGACTGGAAAAATGATCCTCATTTAGCATTAATACTTAAAGGCGATAATCTATTAGTTCGCCAAGCACCAATGATTACAGCGATTGTTAAACCCGATTTAAGCTTGGATGTTTATCCATTTGCTCAACGTTTAAGTTTAAAAGGTACGATTGATGTTTCTCGTGCTCGTATTTCCATGCCAGAAAGTTCAGCAACGGTGGTGAATGTTTCACCTGATGTACGTGTGGTGCATCAAGGACAAGATCTACTCGCTACTTTAAAAGCTGCGAAACCATGGGATATCCGTGCTGATATGACGGTAAATCTTGGTAATCAAGTTATTTTCCAAGGCTTTGAAAGTAATATCCCATTGGTCGGACGTCTACATCTGTCACAACGTGGTTTAGAAACAGCCATGCGAGCAAATGGTGCAATTGGTGTAAGCCAAAAAGTGAAGATTGAAGCTTATGGTCAGAGTCTCGACTTGAATCGTGCAATTGCTCGTTTTAATGGACCTCTAGCAAACCCAACCTTAGATATTGATGCAAATAAACCTGTACAAGGAAGCATGGTTGGTGTGCGTGTTACGGGTACTGCGACCGTCCCTAATGTTCAAGTGTACAATGATGCAGGTCTGTCTGAGCAAGAAGCACTCAATGCATTATTAACAGGACGTATTAATGAAGGTGGTAGCGGTTTAAGTAACACTGAAGGATTCAAATCTGATGTTAATAATACAATCGCTGCCGCTGGAATCAGCATGGGCTTAGGTGGAACTAGAGCTTTAACGAATCAAATTGGGCGAACTTTTGGCTTAAGTGGATTGGCATTAGATGCTCAGGGAACTGGCGATGATACCCAAGTGAGTTTAACGGGTTATATTACGCCAGACTTATTTATTCGCTATGGTATTGGTGTATTTACACCTGTCAATAAATTGACTTTGCGATATCAAATGAATCGTCGACTTTATTTGGAAGCAAGTCAGTCCCTAGAACGAGCTATCGACTTATTCTACAACTGGCGCTTCTAGATAAACATTATAAAACCTGCCTTGTTTAGATAAGGCAGGTTTTTTTATAGTACTTTTACAATATAAATGTGATATTATTATATATAAATAATTGAAAAATATAGATAAATGACATTTTTTGGAGGAAGGGGATGAAATGTGTCACTTTTAGTCAGCTTTTGGCAATCGTTAGTATTGGTTTGATGAGTAGTTCATTTCAACTTAATGCGAAAGAATACTACAAATGGGTAGATGCGAAGGGTGTAACTACATATTCAGCGACACCGCCACCCACCAAGAAACAAGAGCCTCAACTTGATACATCCAAACAAAATATGACGGTTGGAAACACAGCCAATCATGCTGTACCAACCCAAGCACAGGCTCAAGTGGTTAAAGAAACAAAAACAGCAGCTGTTGCAACAACACCTCAAACTAAAAATGTAGCACTTGCAGCAAAAACAGAAGTTTTGATTCCGATCAAGAATTGTAATGGTGTTCGTTGTTGGGACACTAAAGGTAAGGCTTACAATCTAGTACAAGGCAATACATATCTCTCTTCGACTGGTGGCAAATGTCTCAAAACATCAAACAACATGTCGTGTACAAAATGATATGTAATTTTTTAGCGATAGCTGATGTTTTTAAATGCATCTTTTTTGCAAAATGCTAGAGTTTGAGTATGATGTCTACATCTAATTAGCTGCAGTATGAAGATGAAAAAGGTTGTATTGATTGCACTCGGTTTGATTTTGATGGGTTGTGGTAAGAAAGAGCCTTTAACACCAGAACAACAGTGGCATGGCTATTGCGTAAGTATTGGCAATGCAGCTCGTTCTATTGCACTAGATCGTCAGAATGGAATTGAAGAAAAGCAAGCAAAAGAACATGCGAGCAAGATTGAAGATGAGATGACGAGTAAATTTATTTTCGAAATTATTGAAACGGTTTACAGACTTCCAGCAGATCAGTTGAAGTCTGATCCTGATACGATCCGTGAAGATTTAAAGAAGAAATTTACGAATCAATGTTTGGTAACACCACATGATAAGTTACCGAACTATAAATCATTTTAATTTGACCATTGAAAAGACAACAAGAGTTGTCTTTTTTTATGTACCTAATTCGTTGTTTTATTAGGCTTTGATCTAAGACCAAAGCGGTATTCAAAAGTGACAAACATTTCGCTATAAAATAATGGGCATCACGTAGAAATACGGTAGTTCCATTAACTTTTAAGTCGAAGTCTAGTAAAATTTTGCTGTCCATATTACTTGTAGAGCTTGAAAAAAGCTGGAACTTACAAGTAATTTTTTAAAAAAGAGGAATAACACTGTGCTAGAAGCTTACCGCCAACACGTTGAAGAACGTGCCGCACTCGGAGTCCCACCGAAGCCGCTTGATGATGCTCAAACTGCTGAACTTGTCGCATTATTAAAAAATCCACCAGCAGGCGAAGAAGCATATTTAGTAGATTTGCTTGAAAATCGTGTTCCAGCGGGTGTTGACCAAGCTGCATACGTTAAAGCTGCTTTCTTATCTGCGATTGCGAAAGGTGAAGCGACTTCTCCACTTGTAACTAAAGAACGCGCAGTTTACTTACTAGGCACGATGCTTGGTGGTTACAACGTAGCTCCTCTTGTTGATCTTTTAGATAATGCTGAGCTTGCTGAATTAGCAGCTGAAGCATTGAAAAAAACACTTCTTGTATTTGATGCATTCCATGATGTAGCAGACAAAGCTAAAGCAGGTAATGTTGCTGCTAAAGCTGTATTGCAATCTTGGGCTGAAGCAGAATGGTTCACAAGCCGTCCTGACGTTCCAGAAGAAATCAAAATCACTGTGTTCAAAGTAACAGGTGAGACGAATACTGATGACTTGTCTCCAGCTCAAGACGCTTGGAGCCGTCCAGATATCCCATTACACGCAAATGCAATGTTGAAAAACGAGCGTGACGGTATCTACCCTGAAAAACCAGGTGAAGTTGGTCCATTAAGCCAAATCAAAGAATTGATCGCGAAAGGCAATCAAGTTGCTTACGTGGGTGACGTTGTTGGTACGGGTTCAAGCCGTAAATCTGCAACTAACTCTGTACTTTGGTTCTTCGGTAACGAACTTCCACACATTCCAAACAAAAAAGATGGTGGTGTGTGCTTAGGTTCTAAGATCGCTCCAATTTTCTTCAATACAATGGAAGATGCAGGTGCATTACCTGTTGAAATCGACGTTGCGAACATGAACATGGGCGACGAAGTTGTATTGAAAATTGATCATGCTGCTGCAAAAGTTACTGCATACAAAGACGGTGCACAAATTGCAGAAGCTGAGCTTAAAACGCCTGTACTTTTAGACGAAGTACGCGCTGGTGGTCGTATTAACCTGATTATTGGTCGTGGTTTAACAGCTAAAGCGCGTGAAGAGTTAGGTCTTGAGCCTTCTACTTTATTCCGTACTCCAGTACAACCTGCTGACACTGGTAAAGGCTTTACACAAGCTCAGAAGATGGTAGGTCGCGCATGTGGTCTTCCTGAAGGTCAAGGTATCCGTCCTGGAACTTACTGTGAACCTAAGATGACCACTGTTGGTTCTCAAGATACAACTGGTCCTATGACGCGTGACGAGTTAAAAGACTTGGCGTGCTTGGGCTTCTCAGCTGACTTGGTAATGCAGTCTTTCTGTCACACTGCTGCGTATCCAAAACCAGTTGACGTAACAACTCACCATACATTACCAGACTTCATCATGAACCGTGGCGGTGTATCTTTACGTCCAGGTGACGGTATTATCCACTCTTGGTTAAACCGTATGTTACTTCCAGATACAGTTGGTACTGGTGGTGACTCACATACTCGTTTCCCAATCGGTATTTCATTCCCAGCGGGTTCTGGTCTGGTTGCGTTCGCAGCTGCAACTGGTGTTATGCCACTTGATATGCCTGAGTCTGTACTTGTTAAGTTCAAAGGTAAAATGCAGCCTGGTATTACTTTACGTGACCTTGTACATGCGATTCCTTACTATGCGATCAAAGCTGGTGACTTAACTGTAGAGAAGAAAGGTAAGAAAAATATCTTCTCTGGTCGTATCCTTGAGATCGACTTAACAGAAATGGAAAATGACTTGACTGTTGAGCAAGCATTCGAACTTTCTGATGCATCTGCTGAACGTTCTGCTGCGGGCTGTTCAATCACTCTTTCTGAAGAGAAAGTTGCTGAATACCTACGTTCTAACATCACCATGTTGAAGTGGATGATCGCAGAAGGTTATGGCGATGCTCGTACAATAGCGCGCCGTGCTGAAAACATGCAGAAGTGGTTAGATAACCCAAGCCTGTTAAAAGCTGATGCTGATGCAGAATACTTAAAAGTTTACGAAATCGATCTTGCTGACATCAAAGAACCAATTCTTTGCTGCCCGAACGATCCAGATGACGCTAAACTTCTTTCTGAAGTTCAAGGCGACAAAATTGATGAAGTATTCATCGGTTCTTGTATGACAAACATCGGTCACTTCCGTGCTGCAGGTAAATTGCTTGAGCAAGTACCAGGTGGTTCTTTATCAACTCGTCTTTGGATTGCGCCACCAACGCGTATGGATGAGCATCAGTTGATGGAAGAAGGCTTCTATAACATCTATGGTAAATCAGGCGCACGTACTGAAATGCCAGGTTGTTCACTCTGTATGGGTAACCAAGCACGCGTAGCACCGAACACAACATGTGTATCAACTTCTACTCGTAACTTCCCGAACCGTTTAGGTCAAGGTGCAAACGTTTACTTAGCTTCTGCTGAGCTTGCATCTGTAGCTGCGGTACTTGGTAAATTACCAAGTCCAGAAGAATATCAACAGTACGCGTCGCAAATCGACAGCGCTTCTGCTGACATCTACAAATACTTAAACTTCGACAAGATGAGCGAATATACAAAAGAAGCTGATCAAGTTGATACTAAGAAAATCCAAGCTGCTCAGTTAACTTAATTTATTGATAATTAAGTTTTAATGAGTTAAAAATAAGGGCTGAGTAATCAGCCCTTATTTTTTGAGTATAAGAATGAATAGAATTTTAAATGTAAAATTAGAAAACTGTTTTGGTATAGGTAAATTAGAGAAAGAGTTTAAATTTACACCTAAAGAACGAGCCCAATTAATATATGCGCCAAATGGTACAATGAAGTCATCATTTGCTAATGTATTTGAATATCTTTCTAAAGATCAGAGAAGTGAAATAAAAGATAGAATTTTCTCTGAAAATATAGCTTTGTGTGAAATTAATTTTGATGGCGAAAGTTTGAATAGAGATAATATTTTAGTGGTTAATGCTGAAACAAAATTATCAGAAAATTCAATAACAAATTTCATAGCAAAGGAAGAGTTGAAGAGTAGATATGATGAGATATTTATTGAACTATTAAATGAGAAATCAAAATTTATCACTGTACTCAGAAAACAGTCTAGAAGCACAGATTGTGAAAGTGAGTTGCAAGCTGTATTCAACGAAAATGAAAACTTTTTCGAATATTTATTGCGAATTGAAAATGAAGTATCAGAGAATTTACCTAAGTATACTTTTAAATATAATGATATTTTTGATAAAGGTGGTAAAGTCAAAAAATTTTTAGAATCTAACCAAGCTTTATTGAGTGAATATTTAGATCGTTATACATGCTTATTAAGTAATTCAAAATTTTTTAGTAAATCAAATAATTCTTTTGGAACAGTACAAGCTACAAATTTATTGGATTCTTTAAATGATAATTCTTTTTTTGAAGCTGGACACAAAATTAGTTTACAAACTGAAGAGTTTATTAACTCAAGAGATGAATTAGAAAGTTTGATACAAGCTGAAAAAGATCAGATTTTAAATGATACACAATTACTGAAAAGCTTTGAGAAAGTTGATAAAGCATTAGCAAAAAATGCTGAATTAAAAAGCTTTAAAAAGTTGTTGGAAATGGATTCCAGTCTGCTGGTAGAATTAACTGACTTTGAAGGTTTTAGAAAGAAAGGGCTTTGTTGCACAAACCTATCTGTAAAGGCTTTTTCAGCGATATAATTTTCA
>NZ_MELG01000111.1:0-6394 GCF_001767535.1 Acinetobacter sp. GWC1_38_13
ACATGATTGTCTTTTTTTGAGCATGCCGTGACGCACAAAGGCACCATCAGACACGCCACCCAAATCGGGGCATGTGCCATAGAACCACCTTGTATTATTCGTCGTTATAGATCAGATCTAAACGTTAATGAGTGGAATCAGGCAAAGCACAGCCGTGAGATCGTCTTGCCAAAGGCAATCGAAATAAAAAGCACAATCGGTTTAAGTTTGGAAATGGCAAAGCCAAAAGATAAATGTCAGTACGCATGGCGGACTCCTTTGTTTAAAGCAAGCCTACCGAATCCCTGCTAAAAGATGGTGGTAGGACGAAAGAGGGTTAGCAGACTGGTAAACAAAGAAACCAGCACGCGCAAGCGCGTCCCCCCTCCGCCCTACCATAGAAGAAAGGGGGACGAACGGGTCCACGACATACAAAAAATCAATTTCGTATCTCGTCTTTGTTTAACTGGGTCTGCTAAAACCCACTGGCAATGTAGGCCAGCACGCCAAGGATAATCCCTGCTTACCCGTCGGTCAAGCAACGGGCGCTATGGCTGCTCAGGAAATCGTAAAGCGGATAACGCTATGATCTCTCTCAGCTATTTGATAATGGAGTCCGCTTAAGCAATCGATGAATCATTTTTAGCTTGAGTCTTGATCATTCGTTTGATTATGATTCTCAAAACACAAGACAATAATTTTTTTGAGTTCACTCATCGTGTCAGAACAATTTAACTTTGTATCTATTAAAAAAAAGGCCAACATTCATTTTAATGGTTCGTCGATTAGCCATGTGCTCATTTTAAAAGACGGCACTAAAAAGACACTCGGCGTTATTCTGCCTTCAGAACACCCCTCACCTTTAAGACTCATCTCGAAGAGCGCATTGAAATTATTTCAGGCACATGTGCAGTTCAAATTGGAGCTGCCACTGAGGTCTCAACATACAGCTCAGGCGAATCTTTTATTATTCCCCCCAACAGTGAATTTACGATCCAGTCTGATGGCGTTGTAGATTATGTATGTCACTTTGAACCGCATTAAACTTTTTTATTATTTAGCTTAAATAAGGGAAGCCCTCTCATGGTGGCTTAATCCCTGCGTTTCACTTCACCTATTTATGTTGAATGATCTGACCACTAAATGACTCCATACCACGATCCCACACATAAAGATTGGTTGCATGCTCTTTAAGTGAAGTCATTCTGACATCTAAGCTTTCAAGATTTTCTAATGGTGACTCCATATCATCATTCATAAACGGAGGCACCGTGAGATTACCCTGAATATCAGGTTTAAACTGTTTTTGCTCCAGTAAAACCCCGATGCCATCTGTCACATCCAACCATATCTCCCTGATTTTTGCACAGTAATTTGTCTCTTCCGAATAGAATGCTTTTTGGAAGGTTAAGAAGTAGCGCACCACATAGTGTTGATGTTCTGGATCACGATAAATCTGATAAAAACGGTACAGCACTTGTGCACGACACCATGATTTATCCATGAGTCGTCGCTCAAACTGCTTCAATGCTCGACTAAAACTTTGAATATGACTCAGCTCTTGTGCTGTTGGATGCGGGTGCATGGTTAAATAGAATTTAAGATCAGGCGCATCCACACTCAGTCGATTTATGTTTGAGTATTGGTCCATCAATTTCTGGATCTTTTTCTCATAAGCCGCATTGCACTTATTTAGCATTTCTTGAAAGCCAATGCTTTTAAATAACTTTTCTAATTTAATGAGTATCTTCGAAACTAAGTCTGCCCATTGTTTCTCATTCTCAGGCCAAATCTGAAATTCTTCCTGTTCCGCGACACATGCATAGTACGCATTGCTGAATTGGGTCACCCAAAACCCAAATTTAAATTCTCGATGTGAAAACAGCAAATAATGCCAATCCTGACGATACTCGAAGAATGAGCGTCGCCAAGTCTTTCTCAAATCGCTATCAACCAGTGTTGCAAGCTTAAGTGCAATATAAAAATCATGTACATCCTGCTCTAATTTTGGAGCAACGAAGAGTTCAGCTTGTTTGAAATTCATGTCAAAAGTCGTCCTATGTGATTCATTCATAAGACGGCACTCGATGTATTTTTTTACTAACTCACTTTGATTCAGACTTCAATTGATACTGTCTTCCATGTGGTTGATATTCCCCTTTACTCAAACAACGCATTCCTGCATAACTAACCAATAAGCTTTGATCATATTTGTCCTCATTGGCAAAGTAGTTCAACAGAAGCATCAAATTGTCAGTCATTTGCTTATCGTCACGATGCAGCATACCCAATGCGAGACGTCCCGTTTGCAGATAACGCTGCTTGTATTTAACGGTATTACAATTGTTGCCTATTGCACCTTCCCCAACAATCTCTTGCCATTTATCAATCACTGCTTGTCCAAGAAAGGTATCGTTCTGACGCTTTGAACCGTTATAGATGAATAGCAGATGAGCATGGAATCCTTTGTCCCTCCCTTGCTCCAGTTTAAGCACATATCCTTTCAACTCAGCAAAACACCCCTGCTGGTCTTTAAGCAATTGTCTTAATTTTTGGATATGCTGATAAAAGTCCTGTAAACCAATCTGACCATGCTTCTCCTTTGTATAACTTAGATCAACACGAACCAATAACAGCTTGTGATGATCTTTGATGATGGTCTGCATGTAGGATTGTATTGATTCACGATTGCGTTGCTGCTGCTCTTTATAACGTTGCAAATGCTCCTTTACCTTTTCACGTTGACTCAAGATCAACTTTTGTAACTGATTCACTTGCTGTGCATCCAATGTACTTATTTCATCGTAAATACGTCCATCCAGCATCTGCTCAACAGCCTGCATCAGTAGGACAAATATCTCAATGGTTGCAGCATAGCTGAGTAATTCCTGATGGTACTGCTTGAAGCGTACAATCAGTTCTTGTAGTAAGTCTAGGAAGACAGCATGTTCAACATAGTGGTTAAGATTACATTCAATGAAGTGATGTATATCGGATAATACGGAAGCTTGATGAATGTGGTCAGAGAGTCGCATGAGGATGTTCCAATCAAGGTATGTCATATCTCAAGCAGTAGAAGTATTTTTTTATTGTAGTTCTTACCAATAAGAATTCTGATCATCAGTAGATTCACATGTGATCTTAGGGACCACCTGTTCATCATCGCTTTAAATGCTTAAGTTGATTTAAAGTCTTTAACAACAACTCACCTAGTGGTTGAGTTGTTGTATGTATGATGTCTACTGAGTAATGAAGGTATAAGAGAATAGATATATGATTAATAATACTATTTACCGACTTCAACGATGTTGTAACTGTCTGCACATCACTGTATAAAGACAATTCTGAGACATGCTGAGCATCGGTCGCTGAGCAAAAAAATAAAAACGAGACTTAAGCGAAAAAATTAGATTTAGCATCAACCGTCCCCAAACATGTTTGCTTGACCACAAATCGTGTTGGCTAGTCCATGTTGAAACTTAATCAGCATATTGAATCTAAACTTTCTGAACGCTAAGGATGCTATTTTTTCGGCATTGCCCCCTTAATAAAAGCCTTTGGAACTGAATGGCTAAATGGGGGATGAAATACATCCCGATAAGCAAAATATGTTACGACTTGCTCAATGAACTCTTTTTTCATTTTTTTATCATATGCCTCAAGATAGACATGATAAGAGTTCTGAGCATTATACACTGCATTCAATCCATCAGCAGAATGCATTAATACTCTCGATTTAATAGCACCATGGAATTTTATATTTTCAACATCTTGCAGCTTTAAAATCTGAGAGGCTTTAGTATCAAGAAAGTTGTTCCAGCGCCTATTCAGATCATGGACTACCGTTTGAAAGTGTTCCTGACAACGATCATTAAAGAACAATACAATATCCAGTTTAAATTCTGATATCAAATTCAAGCTATTCTCTTGCCAGCCCCCAATATAACCACGCAACCAACAACAAGGTTTAGCTCTCTTTGATAAGCGCATAAACTCAGTAAATAGTTTTGAGAATTCTGGCTGAGTAAAGTTTCCTTTCGATGAGCGAGTATCAACGATTATACGATAAGCCCAACAATTCTGCTCCAAGATACGATTAAGATATTCTCGTGT
The DNA here is from genome assembly GCF_001767535.1 of Acinetobacter sp. GWC1_38_13. Taxonomy (NCBI): domain Bacteria; kingdom Pseudomonadati; phylum Pseudomonadota; class Gammaproteobacteria; order Moraxellales; family Moraxellaceae; genus Acinetobacter; species Acinetobacter sp. GWC1_38_13. The sequence continues at coordinate 4,093 of NZ_MELG01000111.1, forward strand.
ATTGGCATATCTACGTATACATTGAGTATAGTGTTTTTCTAAAAGCTTACGTTTATCACCTTCTGAAATTTGCTTTGAAAAGAATAAACCCCGTATATTCTGGATATTACTATTCAACCGACCTAATACAACAGAATCTACAGGCTGATTAAAGTTAAGGCCTTCAAGAATTATCGATTGAAAATTTTCCCACAAGATTAGGTCATCTAGGCTACGAAACCACCATGGTCGAAATCCACGATTACGAATTAAAAAATCAAGCTTATCCCAAAAGTTAAGATCACTTTTAATTTGAATCAACAGCGATAAATACTGATGACCTAGCTGTGTAGCAGTTGTTTGTATCTCTCTAGCATTCAAAAAGTAAGACTGCTGGATTAATCCCACCCTATTAAAAGCTGGATGTTGATTAGGCAACAAGGTTTCAATAAACATCTCAATTAGGAACAATAAGTCTCCATACTGTATTGGAAGCCCTTGCTCAGCACAAAATTCTTTATAGTAAATCTGCCCGACAAGCAGACGATCAGCCACACGTTTATCAAGATGATTGATATCCCATATCCCTTTGGGCGGTTTCCATGCCTGCAATATCTGCGCAAGATTTTTAGGCATAGGGCCTTTCTTAGGTACTACAGCTTGCCTGTTTATTTCAGGCAGTTGCCAATCCGAATGATAAAGGACCTCACTCACTTCAAAAGGCATTTTAGGATATATGAGCCTTGCAAATGAATCTATTTTAAAAAAATAGCTGAGTACCCAATACTTAAATTCTTCAATTCGTTTACACGAACTGACTCCAACATGTCCAACAGCATTTTTCTTAGCATGCGTCCTTACAAACTCATTTCCATTAATGACATCAATAGCATTATATTGACTAAAATCTCTCTTCAATAATTCCTGTAGACGAGCAATAATAGCCGCTTCCTGATCAATGCCATGACTTCTTAATATTAGAATACATGAAAGTTTTAAACCATTTTGATAATCATGCTCAAGTTTGGTATACGCACATAGCCAATATGGAATCGAATCACAAATAGCATTCTGGATATCAGCCCGATCTTTAAGTACTTGCTCAATCAAGCATTCTAAAGACTCATTCTCTAATGGATTCAGTGTACGCACAAACCGAACATCAAGAGCAAAGATATATACCTTCTGATGTATTGCCAAAAGCGTATCAAAATCCTTAAAAGCATGATTAATCTTCTCGACGACTTGCTGAGTCTGCTTTTCGGTATTCTCTATATATGAAGAAGTTTTCTGTACGTCTGAAAAGTAATTAATTAATCTCCAAGCTTTGTCGTATGTGAATTTTGAAAGCGACCATTGCTGCTTCCTCTCTTGCAGACCTTCGGAATTCAATAAAATCTGTTCAATACCAGAAGTAATACTTGGTAGATCAACTGCATCTTCTTTTAAAAAATGTTGATAATAAACCCAATTTAAACCCAACCAAAGATAGCTCATATCAAACATTTCACGCTCAAATCTCAGCGCATTAAAATAAACAAGAAATGAATGGTCAAGTTCAGCATGCATAGTCACATCAATGTCCAAATGAACCACGCGAGGCACGCTTCCAGATTTCAAATCCCCCACAAACTTTTCTAAGGCCCGGATAACCTGAACCGACTCTTTGTATAAACAAGGGCGCTGGTAAGCCGGATCACTCTTCAAGGAGTAATCTAACGCTTGCCAAATATAAGGAACTTTATTAAAAAGCAAACCCAATAGATCATCATTGTTAATTATTAAATTATAATTATCCATAGATACGTAAAAAAACTAGTCAATAGCTGATATTATCAGCTATGAAGTGATTTTTCTCAATAAATTAAATCCTATTAATCACATTATTTTACATCATTATTCAGTATTAATAAAATTAAAAATCACTATGAATAATATAGTTAATCTTCTTTCACTTTCAGACACACTCATTGGGTCTCATCTTTTGTGGAAAAATGGTTAATTATTTTATAAAATTCTGTTTAATTAAACAGAATTTAACCATGGTTTCATCATGAAAGAAGTGACTGTTATAGAGCTAAGCGAGCATACCGGTCTCTCAAGATCTAAGATTTACTACCTTATAAAAAAAGGCAAAATTATAATTTCAAATGGAAAAATAAATTTTGAAGATGCAATTCGGGTTATTACCGAATTAACTTTAAAAAAGAAAGAAAGTACAAATGAAGAAAATTTTAGACATATTTTCAACATGCTATATTTGCAAAATATTACCCTGCAAAAGCAGCTGGATTTAGCTTATGAACGTGAAAAAGTCTATCTT
>NZ_MELG01000111.1:6457-6664 GCF_001767535.1 Acinetobacter sp. GWC1_38_13
GAAGATAATACACTGGTAGTACTAGATAAAAATTTAGCGGGAGCAGATAAAAGTTCTCTAAAACACATGCAATCTGAGGCGCAAACAAATCACGCTATAACCAATTCATGTCAAAGCATCAATAAAGAAGAGAAATCTACAACTAAGACTGATTCTCACAATTCCATTACAGAACCCGTTCAAATAACCATAACTGAATCAGAAAAT
>NZ_MELG01000112.1:0-3751 GCF_001767535.1 Acinetobacter sp. GWC1_38_13
ATAAGTGCTAACTAGAGGACCAAAAATCAAACCAAAAGCTTGAGTTGCAGTGCAATATCCTGCCATTTTAACTTGAGAATCTTGTGTAACTGCTTGTGCTGCCCCTGTTGTAAATGCAGGTAATAAGCAAGCGACTGAAATACCATAGAAAATATAACTAGCTTGAAATACCACAATACTTTGTGCATAAAGAGATAGTAGCAACCCAAAGCACATGGTCAAAATGCCGATTAATACAAGACTATGTAGTTGTAGCTTAATCATTTTTACAATCAGCAACTGTGTCACCACCAGACAGATACCAACAACAACCATACATTGAGAGAAATACACTGCGCTTTGCTGACTACTCAGAAAGAATTTATCTTGGATATAAAATCCAGCAGTCATGTTCAATGTCACGATTGCAACATAAGTAGAAAAACCTAAAGCCAACCAAATTAAACTATGTTTGATAATATTTTGCTGATTCAAAACTGTATTTGAACTTTGTTCTGATGCCTTATCTGCATCTGACCGTATATCACTCTTTTTCTTAAAAATCATGAAGAGTGCCAAACTGACTAATGCCAGTAAAGCAACCGCGAACCACATTGGAAATAATAGTCCACCATACAATAACAACGAAGTCGCCAAAGGTCCGACAATAATACCAAAGCTGTTCATCGCACCAAACAATGTCATATTCTTGCTACGAGTCGTTGTTTCAGTTGATTCTGTCATGACATAACTTTGTAGACCGATTTGTGGCATTGCCATAAAAATGCCAGTCGAAGCACGACTTAAAACCAACAAAATGAAAATCAATACTGAAGGCAAAATCGCCTCTAAGCCCAAAGCCAGTATGAAAGTAAAAAGCGCCCATGTTACGGTCATTCCCATAAAACCATAATTCACTAGATTTTGTGGAGATTGATTACTTTTATTTTTAGCAACCCATATTGAAGCGATAGCCATACAGATCGCTCCTGCTGAAACGATCACTCCACCTTGGAATTCGGATAAATGTAGCTGTCGAGTCAAAGGTGCCAGTAAAGGAAGAATCATGGAAAAACAAGTTCCATTGATCAAAGCAGCTAGCGCTAAAAACTTTAAATTATTGTTCATCATGAAAATCATCAAAAGAAAAGGCATCTAAAACAGATGCCTTTTTGATTAGATTAGTATTTGAGGGTATAACTCAAACCATAAGTACGACCTTGTGCAGCTAGACTAGAAATATCGCCATACACAGTCGAAACTGCTTGGCTATATACAGACTTATAATCAGTATTCCAAACGTTATAAACACCAAATCCTAATGTACCCGGACCGGCTTTCGTATTGACAATCACATCCATCACTGCAAAACCTTTAATTTCTGCTGGTGGACGGCTTCCATACTTAATTGCATCTTTACACGCTTTATCCGTACCCCCAACAGCCAGAGTTTGAACGCGTAAACCTAGACCATCATTAAATTGCCAATCTGAATATACGGTACCTTTTAAGGGTGCTACACGAATCGCATCTAACTCTTGCCATTTTCCATTTGTATTTTTAAATTGACCACGTGTATAAGCTAAAGTACCACCGACATTCCATGCATCAGTCACCGCATACTTCACATTGCCTTCTAGGCCATAAACACGTTCATCGGTATCAATCACTTCGATTGCAAAGTTTGGTGGACCAAATTTCAAAGATTTATCCGACTTGTTATAGAACGCCGTAAGCCCTGTGGTTAACGCATTGTCTTGTAGACGCCAACCTAGCTCAAAACTATTCACTTTAATTGGATCAATGGTTTGATTGCTTACAACAAAGTTTGCTGGAACGTCTCTGAGCATACGTTGTACGTCTGGTAAGTTTGCACCTTGAGAGAAATTGGCAAAGACTTGTTGAGCATCTGTTAAATGATAAACTGCGCCTAAGTTAAATAAAGTTGCATCATGCTTGACCGAACCACCATTTAAAGTTTTAGGACTATATCCTGAGACGAAGTCTGCAACCATCGCTTCAGAATAAGGAACAGAATCCTGCACTTGGCTATCAATTCGTTCATGGCGCACGCCTGCTTGTAGGTTTAAGTGATCAGTGACTTCAAATTGACTCTGTAAGAAGAAACCAAGCTTCTCAGTATCTACATCTGGACCAAAATCATAATTATTTAAAGGCTTAAACTTTAGACCATTACTACTGATAAAAGTATTTAGATCATAAAGTTGTGCTGTTTGTTTGCCATTTTCCTTATCGTAATCCACACCATAAGTTAGATTTAATGCACGTTCTGCCAGATTGAGCTTACTTTGAAGTGCTAAACGAGCACCAAAAACATCAATATCTGTTTCTGATTGGGTAACAATAAATGTTCTTCCACCTGGAATAGATGCATGTGCTAAAGCATTTGCACTTGGGAAGAATCGCCCTTTTTCAGTACGATAATAGGCCTCTGCATTTAAAGTCTGACCAAGAAAATCCTGATTTTCATATTGTGCATTTACTGCACTGCGCTTAGTACGTGGTTGAGTATCAAGCTCTAAAACTTTTACAGCTTTTTGACTAGGTTTTGCCCCTAGAAGTAAAACAGATAAGCCTGGACCATAATCAGCGCCATATTCACTGTCCTGCTCATCATTATAGTATTGCGCACCGATACTTAATTTTTGCTTATCTGCCAACTGCCAGCTTAAACGACCATTCACATCTACAGTTTCAGTATCTTGACGATCTGTTTGTGCAACTTCTGGACCTACACGATCACCTCGACTATCTTGAATTTCACCTCGTTGTGTATAGCTAGCACCTATAAAACCACTCCAATCCCCTTGGTTAAATGATGCAGACTGAAACGCTTCATAAGCTAAAGCATCACTTTTGAAATTATCACCTGAAGTAACGCCGAGTTTGGTTTCAAAATTTACACCATCACCCGAACCTCTTTTGGTGATGATATTGATGATCCCACCTGTAGCACCTGCACCATAAATACTACTTGCACCTGACACGACTTCAACACGTTCGATCATGTCTAGGCTAATGCTATTTAATTGGCGTGAACTATCGCGTGAGCCCGTTTGCGGAACACCATCAATCATATATTGCACTGTACGACCACGCATGGTCATCCCATAGTTACTGGTCGTACCTGAACTTGGTGTTAAAGATGGAACTAACAAACCTAAAATATCGGCGGTACTTTTCCCAGCAGCAGCTTGTTTTGCAATGTCTTCTTGGCTAATACTGTAAACAGTTCCCGCAATCTCAGCGATACTTTGAGCTGAGCGAGTTGCTGTCATAACAATTGGTGCCAGTTGAGTTGGCTTCTCAGCCTCAACCGTTGTACTTTGATTTACGGTTGAAGTCTGCTCGACATTTTGAGCATAAAGTTGCGTACTGATCGCCAAGCTGAGCAGTGTTAATGATGTCGAAAGTGAACGAACTTTCATAAATGACCCCTAGATGAGTTGTTGCGTTTGTTTTGCTTTGCGAATAAGCAGTTGACTAAGCAACACGCTTAAAACGGATGAAACTGCGAGAATGAGATAGAAGTTTCCATAACCAAATGCTTTGGCTAAGAAACCTGAGACTGCACCGCCAATGAAATAAACCAATAGTTCGAAGCAAACTAAAATCGTAAAATCAGTACCAGCTTGTTCTTTGGAGCTGGTCTGCATGAAATGTGCATATAAGGCTGTCATTGCGATATAGCGGATGGCAAGAATGACAATGACAAAGCCACCAAGAAGTAAATGCCATTGATTCAACCAAC
>NZ_MELG01000112.1:3787-3997 GCF_001767535.1 Acinetobacter sp. GWC1_38_13
AACTGCGTGCCCAACCAGCCCAAATCAGCAATTGTGTTGCGGCTATTTTTTTTAATAAAAATGCAGCTGAAACAGCGGCTAATAATCCAATCCCTGCACCTATTACAGACATCAGCACGCCGATTTGTGACAACGACCATTTCTGATCAATCAGCATCGGATTCAGCATCGCCATAGCTGGTGCTTCGACAATTCGATAACATACAATCA